>JBODRP010000186.1:0-10922 GCA_050633005.1 Trichormus sp.
TCTGATACCCCATAATCTTTCCTCTGACTGGTTCTCTGACACCTGTGTACGAAGCTAGAAGGGTACGAATAGAGAACGACATTCATGGATAATATTATTCTTTGGATCATCCAAAAATCTGCTGAAGTCACTTTGGGGATTTTAATTGAGAAACTCTTCAATGATAACAACAGAGAACGTTTTATGAAATTTTTGAAACACAGGATAATGTTACTTTATTTACATTGGATATTACGCACAACACCACTTAATTTACAAAAATTTCATCAAGACCTCGAACAGTGAAACTTAGAAGAAGGAGAAAGCGATCGCTCTCTCCCTATCTATATAATTATTAAAGTTTTTCTGCGCCTGGTTTGCCGTTTTCTACCACAAAGGAAGCTAAGGTACTCATACTAGCGTTTTGGTCAAGAATGCTGGAAACTACACGATAATCACTTTGCCAATTATTTCTCGTCAATTTACAACGCACATAACCACGATTTGCACCATCAAAGAATTTTGTATGGGGATTAGCACCGACTGCGGCTTGCACTGGGGCAATAAATTGACTGGGGAAATCGGAAGAAATGGAGGTACAGACAAACTCAGTACCTACGGTTGCTGATAGGGGATTATTAAAATCAGCTTTTAAATCAAATACCCAACTAGAATGGATATCCCCAGTAATTACCACTGGGTTAGATGGTTTGCGTTGTTCTAAAAAGTCTAACAACCGCTTCCGTGCTGCTACATAGCCATCCCATTGATCAATGTTAAATAGTTCTATACCAGGACGAGGATCAAAATCAAATTGAGCTAATATAAGTTGTTGGGCAATAACATTCCAGCGTGCTTGTGATTTGTCTAATCCTTGGAGTAACCAAGCCTCTTGTTGTGTGCCTGTCATGGTTGCATTGGGATCTAAAGCTGCGGCACATAGGGGTTTGAGTCCATCACCACAAGGTTGGTCTGTACGATATTGGCGAGTATCTAAGACGTTGAACTCTGCTAAATCACCAAAGGTAAACCGCCGATACAGCAGCATATTAGCCCCTGTTGGTAGAGAAGATAAGCGCAAAGGCATATGCTCATAATAGGCTTGGTAAGCATTGGCTCGTCGCTGTTCAAAGGCGGCGGGTGTTTGACTATCTTCGGGGATTAAGTTGGCGTAGTTGTTATCTACTTCGTGGTCATCCCAAGTTACCACCCAAGGAAAATTAGCGTGAACGGCTTGTAAATTTACGTCGGTTCTATATAAAGCGTAACGGTTGCGGTAGTCAGTGAGGGTAATGATTTCTGCGCCGACGTGTTGCCTTGGTGCGCCGGCTTCCGGGCCATATTCATAGATGTAATCACCCAGATGCACAACTAAATCTAGGTCTTCTTTCGCCATGTGTTTATAGGCTGTATAAAAGCCGTTTTGCCAATCTTGACAAGAAGCAAAAGCAAAGTTTAGCTGGGAAATTGAACTATAGCTAGCGGGTGCTGTGCGGGTGCGACCGATGGGACTAACTTCACTCCCAACTTTAAATTGATACCAGTACCAACGGTTAGGTTCTAAACCTTTCACATCAATGTGAACAGAATGGCCGAGTTGTGGTGTTGCCAAAACTGTTCCTCTCTGCACCACCTGTCTCATGTTTTCATCCCGCGCAATTTGCCAACGCACGGGTACGTTTACAGGAGGCATACCGCCACCATTTAGGGGTTCTGGTGCAAGGCGAGTCCATAAAACTACGCTATCGGGTAGAGGATCACCAGAAGCAACGCCTAACTTAAAGGGATAGTCAGAAAATCTTCCCCGCGCCATGACAGGCTGTAATTGGCTAGTTACGGCTAACCCTGTAAAGAAACTTGCGCCCTGTAAAAAATTACGCCGTTTGAGCAGGCGATCGCCGATAAATTCCATACTCATCCCTACTAAGATTGAAATTATAGTTGGCAAGCTCTAACTTGACTTGCAAGCAAGCACAAAGAACTTATCAACAGACAATCAAAGGCGGATTAAGGAAATGTTAAGCGTCAGTCATTGACTAGGAAAGGGGCAGGGGGCAGGGGGCAGGGGAGACTGACAGGTATAGGTTTTTTACGGTGTGTACCAAAAACCTTGGTTTTGGGGTGTAGGGGTGTAGGGGTGTAGGGGTGTAGGGGTGTAGGGGTGTAAGGGTATAGGGGTGTAAGGGAAAGACTGTTTCATGCCTTCTGGTGTACGTAGTTCATGACGGCTACTTAATAGGTTACTCAATTTTTAAATTAAAAGGTAAACGGGCATAAACTCCTTGAGGGTCGTTCATATTTTGCATAATTGCTAGTTCTTGTTGAATTTTTTGCAATTGAGCAGTTAGGAGAGTAGTTGGCTGTGGCTGTAATTTCTGCACGCCGAAAACGGTGCTAACTTCTTCAATGGTTCGCCCAAAAAAACGTTCTCCTAATGTGCCTGCTCTGGGATATTCTGTTAACTGCCAATCTTTACCGAGTTTGGCTTGTTTGGCTGCATATGCTAGGGCTGCATTCAAACCACCAATTTCATCGACTAAACCAATTTGTTTAGCTGCAACACCAGACCAAACTCTACCTTGAGCGATTTCTGCTACTTTTTGTTGTGGTAGTTTACGACCTTGGGCAACTTTATTGAGGAATAAATTATAAATGCGGTTAACACTACGTTGATAAATGGCTAATTCTTCGGGTGATTTGGGACGGGCAAAGGTTTGACTATCGGCATAACGGGCTGTTTTGACGGAATCCCAGGTAATGCCGTTGTCATTGGCGAGTTTTTGGCCATTGAGTAAGACTCCAAAGACACCGATTGAACCTGTGATGGTGTTGGGTTCAGCAAAAATGCGGTTGGAGTCGCTGGCTATCCAGTAACCACCGGAGGCGGCGACATCTCCCATAGAGACAACAACGGGTTTGATTTGGCGGGTGAGTTTGACTTCTCGTTGGATGATTTCGGAGGCTGTAGCACTGCCGCCAGGACTGTTAATTCTTAAGACAACAGCCTTGACATCTTTATCTTGGCGGATTTTGTTGAAGATAGTAGCAAAGCGATCGCCTCCTATTTGTCCAGTTTCACCTTTACCATCGACAATTTCGCCTTCGGCATAGACTACAGCAATTTTATTTTTAGCGTTGCGTTCTGCGGGTAAGGATTGGTTAGGTACTTGTGCATACTCAATTAAATCTATTTGCCGGAAGCTTTGATCATTTTGGTCACTATTGGTTAGTTTCTTTAATTTAGTCACAACCTCATCGGTGTAGGCTACTTGATCTACTAAGCCATTAGTTTTGGCGGTAGTTGCTTCTAATAATGCTTGATTATCTGCGATCGCTTGTAATTTTTGGGGGTTAATTTTCCGACTGTTGCCTACTGTCGTCCGCCATTCTCCCCAAATATCATCTAATAATTTCTGGGTTTGTTGGCGGTTTTCTGGGCTAAGTTTATCCAATACCAAAGGTTCAATTGCTCCTTTGAATTTGCCAACGCGGACAACCTGCACCCCAATACCATACTTTTGTAATGCACCGGCGAGAAATAATGGTTGACTACTCAAACCATTAATTTCCATTGCTCCAAAGGGGTTCAAGACAACGGTATCAGCTACAGAAGCCAGATAATATTCCTTTTCTCCCAAGTCCACACCATAGGCGATAACTTTCTTCCCCGCCGCCCGGAATTGTGCTAAGGCTTTGCGAATTTCCTTCAGGGAAGCAAACCCTAAGTTAGTGATACCCGTGCTGTTTGTACCATCTAAGTAGATGCCCACTATGCGATCGTCATCTTTAGCTTTTTCAATGGTATCGAGGACGTTACGCAGTGTCATCCGCTCATCTACGACTCCCGATAAGGTATTTTGCAGCACTTCACTAGAACTGGGTTTTCTATCGGTGATGGTAGTTGATAAGTCAAAAACTACAACTGACTTATCTTTAACTACGGGGCCAGGATCTTTGGAACTAGCAAGAGCAAACAGCAAAAATAACAACCCGAATGTACTAGCACCAGCGAAAATAAATAGTCCTAGTACAGTGCCTACAAAGCTAGCAATAGTTTGCTTTAAAAAGTTATTCATTAGTTTTTAGTAAATAATTAATAGTATAGTTAATTTCCCTTTTCCCAGTCCCCAATCCCCAATCACCTAACTAAGATGTAAACTATTGGAGTGTTTTAACTCAGATAGGGTTGTGTTACCTGTACAGAATAATACAGTGGTAATTTCGGCAATTAATACCTCAGCCAAATCTTGGAGTGCTGTTTCTGATTCTACTGCGGCTTTGAGGAAAGGCATAGCTAAACCAGCGATATCTGCTCCGAGGGCGATCGCTTTAGCCACATCTAAGCCATGACGTAAGCCACCGGAAGCAATTAAGGGAATTTGGGGGGCGATCGCTCTGATACTGGTAATACATTCTGCTGTGGGTATTCCCCAATCTGCAAAGGTGCGCCCTAAGCGTCGTTGTATCGCATTTTCTGCTCTTTCCCCTTCTACCTTTGCCCAAGAAGTTCCACCTGCACCAGCGACATCAATGGCTTTGACTCCGGCTGCTATCAGTTTCTTGGCAATGGGGGCAGAAATACCATTGCCTACCTCTTTGGCTATTACTGGTATTGATATTTTACTGCATAATTTGTTTATTTTGTCAAGTAATCCCCGAAAATTAGTATCACCTTGAGGTTGAATAAACTCTTGTAGGGGGTTGATATGTAAAATTAAAGCGTCTGCCTTTAACATCTCGATGATTTGCAGACATTGATCTAAGCCATATTTATAGTTGAGTTGCACAGCACCAACATTAGCTAATAAGAGAATATCCGGCGCATACTTACGAACCGCAAAAGTATCAGCAACTTGGGGTTTTTCTATTGCCACCCGTTGAGAACCCACACCCATAGCGAATTTATAGTTTTGGGCAACTGCGGCTAAACGCTGGTTAATCATTTTCGCTTGTTCAGTTCCCCCAGTCATGGAGGAGATTAATAGCGGTGCGTTGAGAGGTTTACCTAAAAAAGTCGTACTGATATCAATATCGTGGCGATCTAATTCTGGTAAACAGCAATGGCTGAAACGATAGCGTTCTAGTCCGTTGGTGATTTCGTGACATTGTACATCTTCTTCTAAGCAGATACGGATGTGATCAGCTTTGCGTGATTGGGTAGGGATTGATGTATTGGTAGGCGCGTTCACAGGTGGGTATGATTGATAGCTGACGATTACTATTGTATGATTTCCTCCGCACTAGTATTTGTGGGACGTAGGGCGGGCTTCTTCTTGACACGTTTGTAGTGAGAACTTTAGTTCTCCAAAAAAGGACTAAAGTCCTTACTACGAACTGAACCGCGAAAGGGAGCTTAAACATCTGGAAAGCTTAAATAAAAATTAAGGTTTTGAAGCCTCTCTCATTACAGGTAGAAGTACTAGGGTATTGATTTTTTACCTTTTCAGGAGTGAAAAATTCATGCACAATCCTTTCCTGGCTGAGTAAGAATTTACAGTAGGAAAAGTTATTTTTCGCGTTCTTTAACTAATAAGTGATAAGTCATGGGTATTTACTCATTACTCATTACTCATTACTCTTTCCCAAATATTGGAAGACCCCTCTTCCAAGGGGGGTGTAGAATAATTTCATCATTAATTTAGCTAGTTTATGCTTAAGCAAATCTGAGATTCATCAACTTTTGTAATAACGGATGTCATTTACGGAATTAACTGCTAATAATATCTATGATGAGGTTAATAACTGCAACATCTATATATTAAGTATTTTTGCGGCTGTGAAATTAGTTCATAGCAGCCGCCTGGATTGTGCAATGTTTGGTATTGCTTAGATAGGTTTCTCAGTAGCTGCTGTTTGTGAATTTTATTTAAGCAGTTAGTAGATTTAAAAAATTGTAACTATTGCTTGAGTTAATTAGATACTACGATTCGTAAAAACATGACAGATTCTCAAAACAATATCGCTATAGCCATTAGCTGGTGTTTAGCCTGGGGTGATAAACGTGAACCAGCCTTTGATTTAGATCCCCAGCAAATACATGATGCTGTAATTAACAAAAAAGCATTACCAGAAAATCTACAACATATAGTGAGACAAGTAGAGACACTACAAACCATAGACGAAATTCCACCTACTCTTGAAGATTTAAAAGCAAAATACCCTGATTTGTGGAATCAGGATACTCGAATTGGTTTAGTATATGGTGGTGCGACTAAGATTAAGCAATATGTATTTGAGTCAGCCAAAATTCAAGAAATTCGCGGTGCATCTGGTTTATTAGATAGAATAAACATCATTGATTTACCTGCTTTTTTTAACCAGAGAAATCCTCAAGAGATTGCAGAAGAAGATAGAAACCGCTACAACGTCCAGTTTAATGAAATTAGAACTTGGTTAAACGATAACTTTCCAGCAAAGTCCGAATCAGAAAAGTACAAATTATCTGATGCGCTGATTCCAGAGTTAATTATTTATTCTACAGGTGGTAATATCCTGGCTTTTTGTCCGGCTGCTTATGTCGATGACTTAGCAAATGCGATTGAAAAACGCTATACAGAAGAAACTTTAGCAGCAAATTCTTGCGCTGTTGGTGATAAATTTAAATTGTTGGAACTACGGTTTGGTTTGTTACGTGAGCCAATTGAAAGTACCTTATGGTTAGATTGGTATCATCGGGAATTTAATAAGCCATTAGTTCAAGCTTATTTTGGTTATCCTAGTAATGAATCAGAGAGAATAGAAGCATTTAAAAGACGTAAAAGTTTTAACGAATTAACCACGAAATTAAATATTCTGTTTAATCAGCGTCGTAGTGGGAATGATACAACTAATCGTCCTAGTCGCCGCTATCCGCCGATGTTTGAAACCCATCCTTACTTAATGCGTGATGGTAGCGATCGCCGTTCTGCTATCATGCGAGTAGATGAACTACCAAGGGAAACCAATTTTTCAGAAGCATCAGTACGTAAGTATTTAGTAGGCGACAGAGCAAAAGATAGTTTAAGCCATAATCCTCATTGGTATGACGAGTCTGGGTTAACTTGGCAAAGAGGCGTTATTCAAAGCTGGGTAAATAGATTTAAATTATTTTTAGATCAAAATCCAAGTTTAAAAGCGAAATACTATGACAATACCATAAATCAAAAAGTAGAAATTGCTGAAACCTTAACCCAAGTATCTAACGCCAGTAGTGGTTATATCGCCTATATTTACGCCGATGGTAATAATATGGGTGGTTATATCCAACAAATTCTGACACCAAAAAAATATCAAGAATTTAGTCAAGATGTGGCTTTAGCAACCGAATATGCAGTTTACCAAGCGTTAGCTGAAAACTTACATCCTCATAAACTACGCAACTTAAATGATGACGAATCAAATTTAAAGAATGGTGATTTTATTCATCCTTTTGAAATACTTACCATTGGTGGTGATGATATTTTATTGATTGTTCCTGCAAATAAAGCTTTAGAAATATCTCAGATGATAGGCGATAGATTTGAGAAGATTCTATTGCAAGAGATTCAAATTAATGAAATTAAATCGGACGATGGAGAAACTAAAAAAATTACTGGTAATTATCGCCTGAATCACACTAAACCATTTGAACCGCACAAATATCAACGTTATAAACCCTTAACAGCAAAACGTTCTGACTGTGAACTAAGTACATCAATTGGTGTATTAATTACGGCTGTAAACACACCCATATATTACGCCAGAAATTTAGTAGAGCAATTATTGAAATCAGCGAAAGAACGCGCCAAGAAATTAAAACAAGCTGGATATTATGGCGGAACTGTTGATTTTTTAACTCTCAAATCAGTTACAATGATTTCATCGAATGTTAAAGATTTTCGTGACGAAGCATTAACTAAAAATATCCCCCAAAAATTAAAATTCTACGCTACACCATACACTTTACATGAATTAGGAGGATTAATCACCTCTATTTCAGCTTTGAAAAAAGCTAAGTTTCCCAAGTCACAACTTTATCAAATTCGCAGTTTATTAGAACGGGGTAAACACACAGCTATTCTTAACTATCGCTATTTTCGAGTGAGACTAAAACAAGGTAAAGAAGCATTACTCACAGATTTTGAAAATGCTTGGTGTTTACCCAAAGATAAAGAAAATAACGGCAATTTAGCACCTTGGATGTATGATAACGGCAGACTTGATCCTAAACATACTGAAGATCCATTTTATGAAACAATTTGGCGAGATATGGTAGATGTCTACGATTTTGTAGAAGTACCAGAAAATGAAACATCAGAAGTTCCATCTGTGGGGGTTGAGTCATGATTAAACTACAAGAATTATCCAACTCATTGCAAACTTACCTTATTACAGCAGTCATTGATACGGCTTTATGTATTGGTGCTGGTGGTTCTTCGGGTTCTCTAGCAGATAAACCAATTGTTCGCAACGCTGAAGATAATTTACTAATTCCAGGTTCTCAACTTAAAGGACGTTTGCGCCATGAGTGTGAAAAAATTGCTAGGGGTTTAAAGTGCCCTATTTGCTATTCTCCTAATCCTCAAACTATGTGTCCACAAAGAGCAGGTTTAACAGAGAATTTTGCTAGGGCAGAATATAAAATATCGGAATCAGAGGAAGATAAGCATCATCATTGTTTAATTTGTCAAATTTTTGGCAATCCCGTTTTACCTTCCCGTATCATTTTAGATGACCTAATTTGTGAAGAAGAACCAGATAATTTACCAGAAGTTATACGTCCTGGTGTAACTATCAACCGCCGTCGCCGGACTGCTGAAGAAGACAAACTATATTTTTTAGAAACATCACCAGCAAATATTCAACTGAGGTTTACAGGTAATATTTATTTATCTAATGCACCTAGTTATGCAGCACCATTAATTTTAGCAGGATTGCGCCATATTAATGCTTTAGGTGGTAGTAAATCAGCAGGTTTAGGCTGGCTACATTGGGAATTACCTACTTTACCTGTAGAACAAGCTGCATGGGATTTTCTGGCTAAAGGATTTGAAAACAATGAAGAAAATTAATCTAGAAATTAAAGCACTGTCTCCTTTAGCAATTGGTAGACAAAAACCAGGTGGAAATGTAAGTGAAGTTGAACAATATATTCCTGGTTCTGTGATTCGCGGTGCAGTTGCTAGTCAAATACTAAAGCGAACTAATCAATCAATAACTAATGATGATGATTTTCATCAATTATTTCTAGGAGATAATCCAGCAATTTTTCAAAATGCCTACCCAGGAATTATTACTATTGATGGTGATTGTGTTTTTAAACCTAATGTGCAAGTATTACCAGCTACTGTACTAAGTTCTAAGAGTAAATCTGGATTTAAAACAGTTTACTCCGAAAAAAATGGTGTTTTTGATACTTTAATAGACCGTTTTTGTGCTGAAAAGTATGCTCAAATATATGATCCAAATTGCCCAACAGAACATTCAACTTATGGAGAAAGAGTTGATCATTTTAGCGGTTTTTATAGTGAACATGATGATGATTACTACACCCCTTCTGCAAATGCTCGTCTATTAACTAGAGTAGGTATTAATCGCCGCCGTGCAACTTCTGAAGAAAGGGTACTATATAGTATTGCGGTTTTAAATGAATCTCAAGAAAATAAACAAAGACCTGTCACATATACAGGTGTAGTTTTAGTAAATGATGATTTAGCTGTATCTTTACAACAGTTTATTCAAAATCATCACGATGATTTACGTTTAGGTGGTGCAGGTTCACGAGGCTTAGGTAAGGTGAAAATTACAGCTAAAGTACCTATTGATATTAAATCAACAGTCATTAACCGAATAGAAAAATTTAATCAGAAATTACGTCAACGCTGGAGTCAATGGGGCGAAATATTTGGCAATCCTTTAGAGATATTGCCAGAAAATCGTACTTATTTCACTCTAGATTTACAAGCAGATGCAATATTAACTGAAAAATGGCAGCGTACAACGGTAATTTCTCCAGAGATGTTACAGGAATATACTGGAGTAAAAGATGATTCTCTAGATGTTCAGGCTGTTTACAGTAGTTATGATTATCGTTCAGGCTGGAATGCAGCTTGGGGTTTGATGAAAGATGTTGAGTTAGTAACAAATAAAGGAAGTGTCTATTTATTTAGTACAGAAAATAAGAATCTCTGGCTACAAGCTTGGGAAGATTTAGAGGTTTATGGAATAGGCGATCGCACCTGCGAAGGCTTCGGACAAGTCCAAATTTGCAATAAATTTCATTTGATATTCAGAGAGGAGGCTGTTTAGTCATGGCGGAACTAGATAATTTATTAAAAGAGCAACTGGCTTTAAGGGTTGAAAAGTATATCAGTAACCAAATGGATGAAGTTATACTAAAAATACGAGACTTATCGAAGAAGTTTGCTATAGCAAATACAGATGAAAAATCTCCTTTTAGAAATGTATTAGCTGTTGCCGTTGACTCAAGTTCCTCAATTGAAGTCATTAAAAATTACATTCGATATCAAGTAGGAAGAAGTGGTTCAAGTCCAATTTGGAAAACAATCAAAGAGCAAGACATATTTGCTAAAGCTTTAGTTAAAGAACTGGAAAATCTTGAAAAAGATGCACAAGTAATATTGAATAATGTAAGAAAAGCAATCCCTAAAGGTCATGATTTAGAACCATACTTAAATGATTTAAATAATCAAACGCAGTTACTCAAAAATATTCATTTTAAGCTCGTGCAACTTTTTTTAGGATATTTAGCTAGAGAACATACAGCATCAGTCGGGGAAATGAAGATAAAAAAATAAAATACTATTAATTTTGATAGGAGTTTTGAAAGATGTACCGCTTTGTTGTATCTACTGTTGGCACAAGTTTACTTTCTAACCAAATTCGCCAAAAAGATCCAAAAACTTGGAAGGAACGGTTTGACAAAACTGCTAACTGGACAGAGGAGAAAATTAAACAACATGAAC
>JBODRP010000187.1:0-10904 GCA_050633005.1 Trichormus sp.
TCATCAAACCGGGAATTACGGAACCAATAAACAAATCTCCTACTGAGACACCCAATTGATCCCCTAAAACTACCAACACCACACTCGGCGGAATGATTTGTCCTAATGTTCCCGATGCGGCAATTACACCAGTGGCTAACTCTTTGTTGTAACCATAGCGCAGCATAATCGGTAGGGATATTAAACCCATCGCTACAACTGTGGCTGCAACTACCCCAGTAGTAGCTGCTAAAAGTGCGCCTACCAACACCACAGCTAAAGCGAGTCCGCCTCGTAAGCGTCCTAACAAAATCCCCATTGTTTCTAGAAGTCTCTCAGCAATGCCAGATTTTTCTAGCATTGCTCCCATAAAAATAAAGTAGGGAATAGCTATCAGGGTATAGTTAGCCATAATGCCAAAAATTCGCTGTGGCATGGCGGTGAGGAATACAAAATCAAAGACACCTAAGCCAATTCCCAAGAATGCAAAGATGATAGCCACCCCACCCAAGGCAAAAGCCACTGGGTAGCCTGAAGATAATAAAACAAAAGCACCAGCAAACATGACTGGCCCCAGCCATTCATAATCCAGAGTCATGGTGTTCCCCCTGGGGTTCTAGTCTGCCTTGAAGAATGGCCATGTTTTTAATTGCTTGCGAAATCCCTTGAATAATTAACAAGAGAAAGCCAACAATAATCATGGCTTTAATTGGGTAGCGGGGCAACCCACCCGGATCAGGTGATGCTTCCTGAATTTGCCATGAAGCAACAATACTATCCCAAGAAACAAAAATTACCATAATGCAGAAAGGAATCAGAAAAAATACTGTTCCCAGAAAATCGGCTAGTGCTTTGCGTCGTGGTGGCCAATTACTATAAAAAACATCAACGCGGACGTGTTCATCATGTTTGAGGGTATAAGCTGCCCCTAAGAAAAAAATTAAATCAAAAATATACCATTGAGTTTCTATATAGGCGTTGGAAGTCAGATTATTACCAGTAATTCGCCCTAAATATCGCCCGACAACATTCCAAACGCCTAGTATCACCATGACTAATACTAGCCAACTGCTATATCTACCTATGCGTTCTGTAAAGGCATCAATAATTCTGGATATTTTTAATAATTTTTCCAATGCTGCTGTTACCCTTTGAAACTGCCTTGAAAGTAGTTTACAACGCCAGGGCGATCGCAGGGGTGTAGGGGTATGGGGGTAGACTGTTGACTCTGTACCTTTTCAGGGGTGAAAAATTCATGCACAATCCTTTCCTTCTTTAAGTAATGAGTAATAAGTAATGAGTAATGAGTAAATACCCATTACTTATTACTTATTACTCATTGAATTTGGTTCACCGATGATGACACCAAAACTGTATGAATAAACAATGGGTAAATCTCATCAAAGTCAACACCCTAGTATGGGGGTATAGGGGTGTAGGGGAAGACAAAACTGTTGCTTCTATATTTTACTGGCGGGTAGTCGCGCTAGTCGGAAGGTGATATCTTGTACCAGATCAACCTGTATTGTGTTATGTGTGCCTGAGTTTTGGGAACAATGCTATCTATGCTGGCAATCCCTTGGCTAAACGGCATGAAAACGCCATTGATTCGACTCTGGACATTTGGCTGGTGTTTGTTGATACTTTGCTGGATTTTGGTTTGGCTACCAATATCTGCAACACCTGCACAGACAATTAACAACCTCCGACAACAACAGCAACAAATTAATCAAGAACGCCAGAACGTGATTCAGGAACGCGATCGCTTAACTAAAATACAACAAGCGGCGCAAAATCAGCTGACTGGAATAGCCAATAACCTGCAAACTACCAACAGCCAAATTCAAGAGAGTGAGAGGCGGTTACAAGCTGCTACTCAACGCCTCCAACAATTAGAAGCTGATTTAGCTGTAGCAGAAAAAGTTTACACAGAACGCCAATTAGCAACTATAGCTAGGTTAAGGTATCTCCAGCGATCGCCAATCAGTCAAGGATGGGCAGTATTATTACAAAGCCGTAATCTCAGTGATTTTATCAGTCGTCGCTATCAACTAAAGTTAGTTTATCAGGCAGACCAGCAAATTTTGGCTAAATTAGCAACTCAAGCCAACTTGATTAATCAGCAAAAAACACAATTAGAAGAACAGAAAAACGAAATTTCTTTAATTAGGGGTGAATTATTAGCACAAAAAGCTGATTATCAAGCTCAAGCTGCATCTCAATCAGAATTAGTGCAAAGATTAAATAGCGATCGCCTAGCTTTGGAGGCGGCACAAAATCAACTAGAGAAAGATTCCAAAAATTTAGAAACCTTAATTCAACAAAAGATAGCAGCACAAGCTAAAGCCAACCGTGAAAGAAATATTTTTGCTAAGGGTACAGGAATATTTGCCTTTCCCAGTGATGCACCTACTAGCAGTTCCTTTGGCTGGCGCGTACATCCGATTTTGGGTTATCGTCGCTTTCATGCTGGTTTAGATTTTGCTGCTAGTTACGGGAGTACCATCCGCGCCGCCGATTCTGGGACGGTGATTTTTGCTGGTTGGTATGGTGGTTATGGCAAAACCGTTATTATCAATCACGGTAATGGGATCACGACACTATACGGGCATAGTAGTGAATTATATGTTACAGAAGGGCAAACCGTGCAAAGAGGACAGGCGATCGCATCTGTCGGTTCTACAGGTTTATCTACTGGGCCACACCTGCATTTTGAAGTCCGCCGCAATGGTACACCTGTAAATCCGGCTGATTATCTTTAAGCGATCGCCAAATTTGATCACAAGGGTGCTATAATACCAGATGTAAGGGCGCGTGGCTCAGTGGATAGAGCAACAGATTCCGGTTCTGTGGGTCGGGGGTTCAAATCCCTCCGCGCTCGTTGTTTTCTATAGAAAAACCACAAAACACAAATATAGTTTTCTCTCAATTTTCTCTCATATCACCTAATCTTACCCTGAAAACCACTACTAGAGGGAACTGGTTGATTGAGATAAAGTTATTGGATTTGATACTTATATCAGATATTGTTATTAATTAAAGTCAAACCCATCTGATAAACTTATCAAGCGTTAGAAGATAACCATATCAGCTAATTACTCGCGCTATATTCGCCTGTAATGCCTCTGTTTTGGGTTTCAGGTATCAAATTACATTACTGGAGTTTAGACTAGGCAGCAAGAAACGACCCAGCAGGGCTGAGTTGAAGAAAAACAGGTTTGAAGGGTGAAGATTGACTGACTTAAGCAGATTCTGACTGTTTTTTGCGAGGTCTAGTTGTAGTCTTTTTGACGACAGGATAGCGGATTCTACGTTGTCGAGGTTGTCCGGTTTTCCAACCTGGAGATTTTCCGCGAGGTTTGGGTGGACGGGCAGGAGTACCAATCGCCGCTAAAATACTTCCCATCGCCTGAGCAACTCTTCCAGGAGTCAAATTGTCCAAAGGCTTTTGCCAAGGTAAGGGGTTATCGGCAACGATATCACGAGCCAACCACAATTCCCAAGTCATCAGAGGCATCAAGTCACGCCAATGCTCACATTGCTTGGGGGTACTTAGCTTGGGAAGAGTCCAATGTAGACGTTGCTTCAAAAATCGATACCAGTGGTCAACAGTAAAGCGACGCAAGTAGAGTTGCCAAACTTCTTCTAGTGGTGGCATTTCTTCTCCCACCCAAGCCAACCATAAAGGTTTTGATACTCTCAAATTGCCATCCGCATCCAGACGCTCAACCCGAATCAGGGACATCGGTCGTGTGGCAGTTTTACGGAAGTGTAAATTTAACCACAAACTCACCTTAATTGGTCTAGTTGGTAAATTTTCACACACTTGTTGTAGCTGCCAAGCTGCCTTCTGTATCGGGTTTTCCCAACTGGTAATACGCTCATGTCTCAACGGTAACGCCCAACTGCCCGAATCTTCTGGTATCCAAGCAATCGTACTATATCCCTGACCTATGGTAATTGGTTTGTTGCCTGCTACTGTGACCATTTTTTAATTCAAAATGCAAAATTCAAAATTCAAAATGAAGAATAAGAATTTTTTTGAATTTAATAATTTTGGGTACAAGCCCCCACCAAAATCTCCGATTTGGTGGTATTCAATTAGTGGTGGGTACAAGCCCCCACTAATTGTCTTTAATTTTGAATTTTGAATTTTTAATTTTGAATTGGAGCGAAGCGACTTGACACTGCTGTGTTCAATTGTCCTTTCCTGTAGCGTTGGAGCATCCGGGCGCGACCAGGCTGTGTGGTCGCCTGCTAACAAGGGACGATCCTGCGTTGGCATCTGTTTGATGTATAACTGCATCAATTTCTGTCGCTGTGGTCTACTATCTTCTATCGCTTCGTAGATACTTGGCCACTTGCGCCTAAATACTGGTGATAGCGATAAATCCGCCAAACTGTAGGCGTTACGAGTCAGTAATATTGCATCCGTCAGTTCAAAAGTTGCATCATGCGCTCTACCTAAATGCTTGTACGCGGCTTGACGAAATTCTTCTAGTAAGGCACTTTTCATATTGGCAGATGAGAGTTGGTCGTTCTTCTCTCAGCTTCTACTAACAGGGGGGCTGTGTTCAATCACACCTCCCATTTTTTTCCTTTCAATTGGCTATCTAGTCTAAACTCCAGTTTTTTATCAAAGACGAAATTAGGGGGATTTTTTCAGGATTAATATCCGGCAATATAATATATGTAGTCAAGTTGTTTCATTGCTTGCAGAACTTCATGAGTTGAGCGCAACATAAACAAAGCTGCGCCAGTTACTAAACCAATGACAGCACAATCTGGACTAATAATATGTGCCAAGATGTAACCTAAAGTCAAATTGAGTAACAGAGCAGGGATAATACTTTTAATGACAATAATTGTTTGATTGAGACTGAATAACAATATTGCATTCAATAAGCCGATAACAAAAAATAAATAGCCTAATGAGCCAAACAAAGACTTTAAGTTGGTTTCTAAACTCCAATCTGTGAGTTTAAGAAATCCCAATGTTCCAGCCATACATAATGCAAAAAAAATAATAGTTATACCTATGGTTAACCAGTAACGATAAAATAATTTACCATAAAAATTACTGAGTTTTTCGATATTCATATCTTTGGTATTTCCATACCAGTAGCGAATAAATTGATAACCCAAATATTCCACCAGGGGAACTAGCAAAAGAAAATTAACCAAGGCTAAATCCATTGCTTGCTGATATCCAGCATCAATGGCAAAGACTAACCCAAAAGCCGGATTTACAGCCCATCCTGCGATCATGCGATCGCCAAAAATAAAACTAAAATAAGCTATTCCGTAAAAGAAATAAGGAGATAGTAAGTACACCAGCGAACTTAATCGCGGTAATGGAGCTTTCGCACCACTAATTTGACCTGTTTGATTATCTTTACCAAGTCCAAAAGCAACTAAGCAGATTACTACTATTAAAGTGGCAAACATACTGATAATTTGGGCTGTCAGCGCATCTAGATTTACCCAAACTCTTAAAAATACAAACAGTATGCTTAAACCTAGCATAATTAACGGTGGAAACCAGCGTAATTGAATACCCAATGCTGCTAACAACATCCAAAGTAAACTCAACACTAAATAATACAAAGCAGCTAGCATCAAATATTCATCAGCAAACTGACCCTGATAAAAACCAAACCATAGACCAAACAAACCTAAAAGAATACTAGTAGCTGTACCTAAATAAATAATAGGGAAACAGACTCTTCTACCTTGCATTGGCTCACCCAATTTCAGGTAAAATTCTCCTCTACGGCTAATCATCTGGACAAATCCTCCACTAATTGTCAGACTTGCCATCGTTGCCAAAGTGATTAGTGAAGCTAGTTCAGGTGGTAATAACTGAGATTGGTTATCGATATGGAGAGACTCTAAAAGCAATATCAACAGTAAAGGTAAAGCATAAACAAAACTTTGAGAGAATTGCTCAATAAATATTTGTATCTCATGAATGAGATGCCGCCAAGCATTTTTTCGCTTTAATTTTGATTTGGATGTTGGAGATAATTTGTAATTATCATAAACATACTTACCCAGAGATAAAGTATCTGCAAAACCAAATTCCTGACGAATAACTCTATCTGTATAACCTAATGATTCTATAATTGCCGTTACTTGCCAAAAATCAGCCATTTCTGAACTTACTTCTGAAATAGCTAGAACTAGCTCACATATTTTTTCATCTTGTGAAATCATAATTTTATATTTAAATCAAACAGAAAAGTTAGTTATACCAATTTAATGTGAAGTTGCACATATTTCGATCCCCCTAAATCCCCCTTAAAAAGGGGGACTTTGATATATGTTTCTCCGGTTCTCCCCTTTTGAAGGGGGGCTAGGGGGGATCGGATTCTATGCAGCTTCATAAAAAATTGGTATTACATTCAAGTTGTGAGTATTGCAATTACCCATTCAGCACTATAGAAAAAAATGAGGATAAATGTTGTATGTAAGCAGTCATACAACAGATTTCAATTTTGCCCGTTCGTAGAATAATGTAGAGACGTTGTATACAACGTCTCTACATCATTGATTTACCACAACTTCACAGAAAATTGGTATAAGAGTTCATCATCTCACAATATACAGATCAAACTCACTCTAGAATTTGTTTAACTTACATAGGTAAAACTGCTACTATTCAGGCTCAAATTATTAAATATGTCAAAAAGGCCAACGTCAATAACACCAATTAGTTCATCTTGTCCACCAGTGGTTAAATAAAGTGTCCTATGGTTACCAAAGGATAAATTAAATAATACACCACTAAGTTTATAGTTTGAGGCACTACCATAAAGTTGAATTTTATCTCCCTCAGAGATACTAAAGTCCTTAATTAGTGCATAATCATTTGTTCCAGATGTACTATTATTACCGTCATTGTAGTAAGCTTTATTTTTATCGCCCAAGATAAATAAATCGCCGTAACCATCACCATATAAGGTATCTATTTCCCCTGCGCCTGCCAAAATGTCGTTGGGGTTTACACCAATCAAGGTATCAACTCCTGAGTCACCATCTAATGTGTCACTACCACTACCACCTATAAGAGTGTCGTTATTTGACCCACCGGATAAATTATCATTCCCAGCTTCTCCATAAATCAGATCGTCCCCATCACTTCCCCAGACATAATCTCTACCATCGCCAGCATAAACGAGATCATTACCATCGTTGGGATAGATGGTATCATCACCACCAAAGCTGCTAATGATATCTCTACCATTAGTCCCGAAAATAGTGTTATTTGCAGACGTACCATTAATGATATTGCCGACAGGATTGACAGTCACACTAAAAGTATCATCAACAGTTTTGCCATTAGAAGTACCACGAATAGTTAGTTGTGCAGTACCGAATTGATTAGGTAAATATTGCAAAGTTAAAGAATTACCCACAATATTGGCATTAACTAAGGAGTTATTACTATTAGCTAAAACCGACTTAGTAATGGCGTTAGAATCGTTGTCAATGTCAGTAAAGATACTACCTAAATTAATAATGGTATTAGCAGAACCTTGATTAACAACTACATCGGCAATTGGACTTGCTACAATTGGCGCATCATCTATAGATGCAACGTTCACTGTCAATGTATCATCAACAGTTTTGCCATTAGATGTACCACTAATCGTAATTATGGCTGTCCCAAATTGGTTGGGAAGATAAGCCAGCACCAAATTATTGTTAACAATGCTGGCGTTGACTAAGCTACTGTTGCTATTAGTTTTAACGGTCTTGATAATGCTATTGGGATCATTATCAATATCAGTGAAAACATTACTTAAATTAATCACCGTATTGGCAGCATCTTCATTGACGCTGACATCGGCAATGGGGTTGGCTACTGTGGGAGGGGCATCAACACTTAATCTTACTCTGCCAGTATGTTGGGTAAGACCGCTAAAATTCATCGTCAGAATCTCGCCGTTGAGATTCGTACTGCTTGCACCTTCAGTAGTAATATTTAGTCCAGTGGGATTTTTTAAATCTAAGAGAACTTTTCCTTCACCAAAGAATGTAAATTCTAAATCTGTGCCATTACCAACAAGAGAAGTTAATTTAGCACGCATTGGCAGGTCAATAATACGGGTAACATCATCTTGAACTGTTCCCAAATTGATGGTAAATTGACCACCGTTGGCAGGTAAAAAGACTGTATCTTTATCGTAGGCATACCAATTATTTACACTTTTGATCGTTTGAGTTGGATCGATATTCAGACCAAAATTACCCACATCAGTAGCTACAACATTGGCAGTAATCGTATTCCCACTACTATCAATAAATAACTTTGATTTCTCAAAAGTTTTGATGCGGTTACTCAAATCACTCGCAGTGATAAATTCTGTATTATCGTTGTAAACCTTGTCCAGAAAATTAGTAAACATGGCCTGAGTGTAAGGTGAGGGAAGATTATCACCTGTATCTGTGTCCCAGACTGTTGGTCCATAATCATGCCACGGAAAATGAATAATGGCTTGGGCTGCATGATTTGTTAAACCAGTGTATTCTTTCAACCATTCTGCTTCTGCCTGTTGTGGTGTTAACTTGCGAAATTCCACCAGCGAAAAGTCAAAGGACATATTGGGAGCCAAATAGACATAATCGCTACCCGGAAACATAAAACCAAAAGCATTGGGATAACCTGCACCTACACTAGAATAACCACCAGAAACATAGGATAAGTATTTCTGAAGTTCTTGAGAAACCTTTACTCCTTCTGGATTTCCGGGAATCGCTGCGCCTAAGACTTGAATACCTAATTGTTGCTGAATGACTAATTTCGATTGATTAAATTCAAACTCTAATTGGGCTGGCGTTAATTGATCTGTGAAGTCTGGGTGAGTATAAGAATGGGTGCCAATTTCGTTTTGTAAGGCTAAAATCTGGTTATAGTAAGGCTTGGAGACAGTCCAATCGGTAAATTGCCCATTTGCTGGATTGTTACCGACATTGATGTAGTATGAGCCTACAAAATTATAGTCATTTTTCCATTGTGTCAGGATAGGCAGCAGGCGATCGTAAATTCCAGGAGCATTTCCAGCCGGATTTACATCATCAGCTTCCTGAGATTGATCCATAT
This sequence comes from Trichormus sp., assembly GCA_050633005.1. GTDB lineage: Bacteria > Cyanobacteriota > Cyanobacteriia > Cyanobacteriales > Nostocaceae > Trichormus. Next base: position 9,086 of record JBODRP010000187.1, read on the forward strand.
CATTGCGAGAAATAAAAATACTCGCATCTCGGCTCATATTTAAAGCAACTTTGGGTTTATTGTCTAATACCGCCCATTGGAGTGCTTGCCAGACTAAATTATTATCACCCATGAATCCTTCAGTGGCAAAATGCACATTTCTGCCACCAGTTTGCGTAGCGATAACAGCATTGTTTTTCTGTCCATTCACCGCAAAATCGGCGAGAACTATGGGTGTGTTATTGTCAGTAGTATCTACATCACCATAAGTATTAAAAAATATGCCATTATAAGCACGAATGGTCTCATCAGCAGAGTACCCTTGCATAACTGGATGAGTAATATCCTCTGTGTTGAGAATGCCATTCACAGGGCCACCGCCACCGGTTCTAGTCAAATTCAGCAACTGCTTCATCCGAATGTAGGAGTCTCCGGCTAGAGCATTATTATTTTCGTCGTTGGTTAAGAAATCTCCGGCGGTAATGATCCCAATGTTATATTTATAAACTGCATCGGTGAGTGTATTTTGAATTGCATCTAGCTTCGCTAGAGGGACATTGCGGAAAGAAGGAAATATCAGTGCATCATAATTGACAATTTTATTGATATCCGTTAAGTCATTCTCTGTGAGGATATCAAAGGGGATACCCGCCTGCATTGCTTGGCTTTGCATGGACAGGAAAAGCTGATTATAGGCTTTGTCTTGGAAGAAGTTTTTCGCAGTGGTTTCTGAGAAAACAATACCTACTTTTTTACTTAAATCTGTCCTTGTTGGTAAAACTGAAACTGAATATTTTTGAGCAGAATAATTAGGCGGTAAAAATGTTTGATCATTAATGTCTATTAATAAATCAATTGCTTGTGGTGTACCATTCAGCAACGATATTGGAACGGCAAATTCCACTATTTGATTATTACTACCATAAGCATAGTTTAAAGGGCCACTGACCAAATTTTCTCCTACTCCTCCTGTGTAGAGGGAGGGTAGAGCATCTGTAAAGAAATTGATGTTATATTCTGCTCCCCCAACTCCAGTCTGACCAAAGATTTGATAACCTGTATTGGTGTTTCTATCTGTATTTAGCCATACTGTCGTACCAGCACCTATCGCTTGGCTATTTGATTTAAAGGCAAAAACATAAGCGTCTCCTGCGTACTTTCCATAGAGTTCATATCCTGCTTGTCCTGTGCCAGGAAGAAAATCTAATCTATCAGCAGATGTCCAATCAGTTAAGTTACCATCAAGGCTGATATTACCGTAGGTAGCTGCTAGTTCTAAGATTCTGGCTTGACCATCAATGATGACGTTAGTAGTATCAATTTCACTTTTCAGTGCTGCAAGTTGAGATTGAGATAGCTCTTGACCTTGGACAAATACTGCAAAAACAGCCCCTTCATCGCCCCTTGTATCTTGGATATTGATCTGAGAATCTATATAGTGGCCTAGTTCTTCTATCAAAACATCAACACTTTTATCAGCATCACTTAAAAGTGCCTGCGATAAGTAAATCGTATTATTAAAACTACTAAAAGCCCCTTGTCCACCATTAATTACTGAGGAGTCAACAATTTTAATATTCGGGATGTTTGTATAGTTGATTAATCCCTGAATTACAGCCTGAGCTTTGTCTTCATCCCAAGTATCGCCAAATACTAGATTCATTCTTTGGTAATAATCTGGAGAAACAAAGAACTCACTAATATTGTTGACAGCTTTTTTCAGTAGTTCTTGAAGATTGATCAATATCAAATCATTAATCATTTTTTTAAAACCCTCAAAAATTGAATTTTTCAAAAAAAACAAAAATCTATAATGCAAGAGAATTATATGATTTTGGTT
>JBODRP010000188.1:0-10821 GCA_050633005.1 Trichormus sp.
CAGATTTTTATTTAATGGTTTTTCTATAAAAAATAAAGTTTTTATATTGATTAAGTATAAATACGAAAATAATTAATGCGGGTAAGGGAATAGAGTAGCAGCGAATAAAAACTAATGACTATTGACGATGGAATCTGTCATTTTTTTACGATGAATATCCTCTGGAAAATCGCACTCAACTTTGCTCAACCAAAAGACTAAATCATTAGAATCTAATGACATTTCACTGACTAAAGTCTTAATGTAAATTAGACCATCACTAATCGTTAAATCTTTAATGCCATACCATGAGTTTCTAGTTCTGATTAAAATATCTAAGGGAAGTTTTAGCTGGGAAGCATATTTACGATATTTCCACCAACTTTGCCACAGTCCCACCGATGTAGTACATTGAAGCTTATAACCTTCTGGTATAGAACATTGTTCATATTGGTAGAAGCCTTGTTTATCTACTTCCCCTGTACATATATAGTTATATTCTGCTAGTGTTTCGTTGATGGTTTCCCAATAGGATGAAGTAGCGTAAATTAAAAAATCGGCTGGGTTATGATCCAGTTTAGCAGTAGCAATCACACCGTGTCTTTTACAAATCAATTGGTTACTTTTATAAACCATTTGTGCTTTTAAATAAGAATTTGCTAATAAAACTTCTTTCTTTTGGATAGATTGCACAATAAATTCTCGCATTAATTCTAAATTAGATAACATAATTTTGATACCCAACAAGTAACTTCTGTTCAAAAAGGAAATTCAGTATGTCAGCATTAATTAAGTTGCTATTGACAGTTAAAAATACACAGTCAACAGCTAGTGATCTCATTAGTGAATGACACCATCTAATTACATATACGTGGACAAGCTGGAAGATCCTGAAAAAATACCCAAGTTGCCTGTAAAATTTTTGGCGATGGCAACTTGGGTTAATCAGAAGTAGTTGGTAACAAAAAAACTAAAAACTGGTTAAATTTTGATCTTTTGAGTAAATGGTGTAAAAAATGGCACTAATTCAGAGCGACTGACAACGAGAGTAGGGAAAGAGCGATCGCTATAATCTTCTCCTGATACCAAGGGAAACGGCTCTGAGTTCAGGGATATCCAACTACCGCCAGCCGCTTGTACAATTACCCAAGCCCCTGCTATATCCCATACTTTGGGTGTGGCTTCCACACCTCCTAAAACTGCTCCAGTCGCCACAGTGAGAAAATTATAGCTAGCTACACCCAACATCCGAATTTTGCAGGGAAAGCCATTCTGCACTACAGCCAAGCTACGGGAACAAAGATTAAAGAAATGATTGCTACTAGGTGCATCAATACTGGTATGAATCGGGTGATGATTGAGAAATGCTCCCGATGGGGTGGTTAACCCAGAAGATCCAGCCCAAAATCCATGAAAGGCTTGATTTAAAGGTGGAACATAGACATAACCAAAAATTGGTGTGCCTTGATACAGTAAAGCCAAGGAAATTGACCAAATAGGAATACCCCGTGTAAAGTTGGTTGTACCATCGAGAGGATCAATCACCCAACACCAATCTGTCCCCGGAAAAACCCGTTCTCCTTCTTCGCTCAAAATCCCATAACCAGAGAAAGTAGAAGCGATCGCATCCCGAATTTCTTGATCTGCCCATTGATCAGCCTGTGTCACCAAGCTACCATCGGCTTTTTGTAAAGCCTGCACCTGGCCATAATCTTCCATGAGTCGCTTTCCCACCCTAGTAGTAGTGGTTTGGGCGAAATCGAGAACCGTTGTCCAAAAATCATTCATTGATAAATTCTCACCAAAGCCGTTTTAGTCTAAATCACTTTCTAATACAGAAGCGATCGCTTGCTTGGTATTAGTTTGAAATTCTGTGACGTTGACTCTATTCAGCAGGAAAATTGACAGCACCATCCCCACAGCTTCCAACGCAAATACCAGCCCATAGGCTAATTCTAATGTTGGTAGCACTCTCCGGCCTAAATCTAAGACTGCACCCCCAGCCACTACTGCTAGTCCCCTAGAAACAGCTTGTGCTAATCCCCAAGCACCAATAAATGTCCCGGCTGTTTCCGCTACTGTCAAATCCAACATCAAACTAACTGCACCTGTGGTTAAAAAACCGGTTGCTAACCCAAATAACACTAAACCGAACTTCAAAAAGTTGGGGTTAGCCGAAAATCCCGACGCGCCCAACAACAAAGCTGCAAATGCTACCAAAACACAGCCTAAGCGTATAGTTCTACGTTTACCTAAACGCGGTACAATTAAGAACCCAGTCACTGCGTAGGCAATCAAAAGCCCTGTACCATAAAAAACATTGAGTCTAGTACTTTCCGCTAAGGGCATTTTGAACACTTGACCCGCAAAAGGTTCAACAACTGGGTCTTGCATGAATAAGCAGAATGTCATCACTAGTAAAAAAGTGAAAAACAAGGCTGTTTGGGGACTAGCGGTTAAAATTTTCCAGGCTGTACCTAAAGTAATGCTGTCTTCACGGTTAATTAATGTAGAACGGCTACTATATAGTGAATACTTTTTTTCTACACCAAAGGTAGCCAAAATTGACAATCCAAACACAATACTGGGAACTACGATAAATAGTCTGTTGATTGCTCCCTGTAAATTAATGATGTCGGCTTCTGGGGTGATTTGTTTGAGTAAGCCGGAACTAATAACTGCCCCTACAATAATCCCCAGCATCAGCATTGACCAAACTACGCCGACTACTTTAGAACGGTTATCTTCTTCGGAGATATCTACCAATAAAGCCGCGAAAGCTGTACCACTAGCGCAAATTGCTAAACCGTAGATAGCAAAAACTAAACCTAAAATTGCTGTCCAGCCAACAGTAGCTGTTGTCCACACCCAACCACTAGGATCATTAGCTACAGTATTTAACTGCCATATTACTTGTACAGCTAAAAAAGCGGCGATCGCAAATATTGCTGCACCTACCCAAACATAAGCTGTACGGTGATAACCCCACAAGGGTTTGGCATCGGAAATCTGACCAAACCAAATCCGCGAAGGAGAGACAAAAGCAGGCAATGCTAGTAGTAATGCTACCAATGTAGCTGGAATTGCGATTTCTTGAATCATGACTCTGTTGAGTACACCCAGAGTCAAAATAGACATCATCGCTAAACCCATTTGAAATAGGCCTAGTCGAAACATTGTCAAGAGATTCACTCTCTTAACTGACTCAGGTTTGATTGAATCAAAATTTCTGGTTGTCATTGATAGTTAACTGAAAACTCTATAGGGTTTAGTCGTTCTTTAACTTAAGATAAACAAAAAATTGGACTCAACAGAGGCATAATTCGTGGTTTGTCAAGGAAAGTGAGGAAAAGTGAGTGATTGTTAGCTTTTTGACTACTATTGATTAACCCTCCTCATCCCTGGCTGGATGATATTAAAGTTACACTGACAAGGTAAAGTAATGTAAACAACGCAAAATTCACGATCATGGCAACAATTACATTGGGGAAAAATGGCCCATCTGTCACACCCCTTTGCATTGGTACTTGGGCTTGGGGTGATAAATTATTTTGGAGTTATGGCGAAGGTTACGGCAAAGAACAGTTACAAGCCGCATTTACCGCAGCCTTAGAAGCTGGTATTACTTTTTTTGATACTGCTGAAGTGTACGGGCCAGGATTATCAGAACAGTTTTTAGGGGAATTTCTCCAGCAAACACAACAGCCAGTACAAATTGCCACGAAATTTGGCCCTCTACCTTGGCGATTTTCAGGAAAGTCTGTGAGTGATGCTTTAACCGACAGTCTCAAACGTCTGCAATTAGAAAGTATTGCCCTATATCAAGTGCATTGGCCTTTTACTTTCTTTTTAAGTCAGGAAACTTTATTAAACACCTTAGCAGAGGAAGTGAAGCGGGGTAGAATTGCTACGGTGGGTGTAAGTAATTATTCGGCTGCACAAATGCGGGAGGCTCATCAAATCTTGGCAGCTAAAGGAGTACCCTTGGCAGTTAATCAAGTACGCTACTCTTTACTGAGTCGCCAAGTTGAAAGCAAGGGCATCTTGGCAACTGCCCGTGAGTTAGATGTAACAATTTTAGCCTATAGTCCTTTAGCACAAGGATTACTCACAGGGAAATATACGCCGGAAAACCAGGAAAATCTGACTGGTGCGAGAAGAATAGATCCCAGATTTAGTAAGACAGGATTAGAGAAAATTACACCAGTGATTTCTTTATTACGCAGTTTAGGGGAAAAATACGATCGCACTCCCGCCCAAGTTGCTTTAAATTGGTTAATTGCTCAAGGTAATGTGATTCCTATCGCTGGGGTGAAAACTGCGGCACAAGTTAAGCAGAATGCAGGGGCGTTAGGTTGGAGTTTAACCGATGATGAAGTTGCAGCATTGGAAAAAGTCAGTCGTCCTTGGTTGAATTAACAAAACAACTGAATTTTTGCTGCTAATGGCTTGATTTTATCGCGCTTTTGACCATCCAAATTTTAGATTTTAAATTTTGGATTTTGGATTGCCGGATTGAATCTAAAAGCTAAAATCCAAAATCTAAAATTGAAACCAGTAGATAACCAGGATATTACCGTCCACCAATTCCATATGCCATTCTGGATGTTCAGCTTGTAGCTGCTCTAGGAGTGAGATTGTGAACATGATGAATCTATGTTCCTACAAGCTGATCAAAACAGTTAGTTGTTCTTAGCCGTAATTACACAGTCAAATTACTGATAACTAATGACTAAGAGGCTTATTCCTTAGTTGCGGATGAGCCTAACTTTTGATTACCAGAGGAAACAGAAGGCTCACGACGACCTGAGCGTAGTTTGGGCTTGGGTGTACCACGTCTTTCTTCATCGCCGTTGTCGGATCTGTTCCAGTTAGAACGGTTTCTGTCCCCAGAAAATTCACGACGCTTGGCCAATTTGGGTTTAGTAATAGGCGCGGTTTCTTCGGGAATTTCGATATCGGAACTTAGCCATGCGGGACGAGTTTGATCGTAAGCAATTTGCAATGCCGCAGCTGCGATCGCCTGTGCGTCGTATTGTTCAATCAATTCGCTGATAATTGGCAAGAAGGAAGCTAACCGTTCTCCTGCTAGGGCTTCTTTGACTTGCCCTTGCAATTTCTGGATGTGACGAGCTTCAATTTGCGCCCGTGTGGGAATGGATAGCAATTGCCAATTTTGCCGCACATGACGTTCAAAGATTTGTTGTTTGCGACGCTCAAAGGGTTGTACTAAGGTAATGGCTGTACCTTCTTTGCCGGCGCGACCTGTGCGGCCGATGCGGTGAACGTAGGTTTCAACGCTATCGGGAAGGTCGAAGTTGATCACATGGGAGAGTTGATCAACATCTAAACCCCGTGCGGCAATATCGGTGGCTACTACCCAGCGTACTTGACGGTTACGGAAGCGATTGAGTAATCTTTCCCGTGCTTGTTGGGATAAGTCGCCGTGATATTCATCGACACTGTGACCTGCTGCTTGCAGTTGACTGGTGAGTTCGGCGGCTGTACGTCTGGTACGGACGAAGATTAACGCGGTTTCTGGATCTTCCATTTCCAGAATTGGCTGTAAGGCTTTGGCTTTTGTCCAGTGACGGGGAATGAGATAAGCTACCTGATTGATTTTGTTGGGGGTGGCTTTTGGTTGCTCAACTGTGACTGTCACAGGCGATCGCAAAAACTTGTTGACCAACATCCGAATTGATGGTGGCATGGTAGCCGAAAATAGGGCTGTTTGCCGTTCTTCGGGGGCTTGGGAAAGAATCCTTTCGACATCATCAATAAAGCCCATGCTTAACATTTCATCGGCTTCATCTAATACAAACCACTTGACTTGATCTAGTTTCAGGCTACCCCGTTCGAGTAAGTCAATCACCCGTCCTGGAGTACCAACGACAATATGTACTCCTCGCTTGAGTTGTAAAATTTGCCGATCAATTGATTGCCCGCCATAAATCGCTAGTACTCGCAAGCCACTGTAACCAATAAATTGGCTCATAGCATCGTGGACTTGAATGGCTAATTCGCGGGTGGGTGTTAAAACTACAGCTTGTACACCTCTTTGCTGAATATCAATCCGTTCTAACATCGGTAGAGAAAAAGCTGCCGTTTTTCCTGTACCAGTTTGAGATTGACCTACTACATCCCTACCTGACAGTAGTTGAGGAATGGCTTGGGCTTGAATGTTGGTAGGTGCTGTAAAACCAAGTTTTTCTAAGTGGTCAACACGTTCTTGTGAAATGCCTAGTTCTTGAAAAGAAAGATTCATCAAATCTCCTAGATTTTGTTTTTTTGCTTTGCGATTTGTAAATTGAAACTTTAATTGGGGGATTGGGCAATTCAATTTTGGATTTTGGATTTTCAATTTTGGATTGGATTTCAATCTAAAATCCAAAATCTAAAATCTAAAATTCTTTTTCCTGCACCCTGCACCCTTGCCTTATGGGACGATTTGGCCAAACAGATCGTACTCATCTGCTCCGTGGATTTTTACGGGTACGATAGTTCCTAACTTGGCCTGGCCACCAACGTAAACTTGACCATCGACTTCTGGCGAAAATCTGCCAGAACGACCGATTAATTTCCCACTTCCAGGGTTTTCTTGCTCAATCAGGACTTCAACGATTTTGCCGATTTCCTGCTGATTTTTTCGCCAAGATATGGGCTGCTGGATGGCCATAATGCGATCGCGGCGTTCATCCATGACAGCTTGTGGCAATTGATTGGCTAGTGTATAGGCTGGTGTTCCCTCTTCTGCTGAAAAGGTGAATACTCCTACATGATCAAATTCATGCCGTTGCACAAATTCTAGTAGATGCTCAAAATGTGCTTCTGTCTCTCCAGGAAAGCCTACTATAAATGTTGTCCGCAAGACTGCACCTGGTATGGCTGTTTTCAACCGCTCAATAATCTCATCATTTACCCGACCTTGCCAGGGACGGTTCATAGCTCGCAACACTTCTGGATGAGAATGTTGCAGGGGCAAATCCAAGTAAGGTAAGACGTTAGGTGTCTGTTGAATTGCTGCTATGACATCTGGGGTTAGCCCAGTGGGATAGGCATAGTGCATCCTAATCCACGGTACATCCACTTTCCCCAAAGCCCGCAGCAATTGCGCTAATTTGGGCTTACCGTAAATATCTAACCCGTAGTTAGTGGTGATTTGGGAAATGAGAATGATCTCTTGTACCCCTTGAGAGGCTAGTTGCTCGGCTTCAGCCACTATCGATTCTATGGTACGCGATCGCTGATTCCCCCGCAGGTGGGGAATAATGCAAAATGCACAACGGTAATCACACCCTTCGGCAACTCGCAGGTAAGCAACTCCTTCGGTAGTAGTTCGGTAACGTGGTGTGGTTTCATCAGCAATATAGGTTGGTTCAGCACTAACCTGTTTAACCCGCTCTCCTTGCTCTACCCTTTCAATGACATTGACGATTTGATGATAATCTCCTGTGCCAACTACGGCTACGGCTTCCGGCAATTCCTCCAACAATTGTCCTTGGAAGTGCTGCGCCATACAGCCTGTAATTACTATTTTTTTGTTTGCTTCTGCGAGTTCTACTAATGTTTTAACAGATTCTTCTCTAGCTGCTTCAATAAAACTACAAGTATTGACTATAACGTAATCTGCTAATTCTTCATTGGCATCTACACCATATCCTGCTTCTACTAGCAGCCCTAACATATGTTCTGTATCAATTCGATTTTTCTCACAGCCCAAGTGAGAGATTGCTATTGTTGGCTTTTCACCCATATTTTGAAAAAATTTTCCAGTTTTTGCTTGTTGTCAAACACAAACAACGATAATTTCACTGTTTGTGGTTCGCACCCTCACAGTTTCCTGAGTTTTGTGGTGTATTTCCACTGTCAGCAACTGCCTCGAACCTATGACCTTATTTATGTTCAGGTCATGTTATGATGTTTTTATTAGTTGTTTTCCCAGGGTAAAACTAAGTGTCTTTGGGTACATTTGACACTTGTAATCTTTTTTAACAAATCGCCTGTTGGTATTTTACACTACCGCAGGGTGTGCGTTGTTAATTTACCCATCGGGAAGCCGCCCAAAGGGCTGTTTATGAGAAGTCGCTACCCTCAGGGAAATCACACTTGCGACTGCGCCCAATGAAGCAGTAATGCTACCCTAATCTTCAGGCTATACTGGCGACCATGCGGTAGCGAGATGCCTAAACTCAGGGAAGCTGCCTTGCGTGTTGTGAGTGGCAAACTCCTCTTGTAGCCAGGTTTTATCTTAACATATCTTATGGTAAGTTTTACGCTAAATTCTGTCTTCAGGTGGAGGCAGTAAAACAACCAAAATAAAACAAATTTAGTGCTAATCAGGGAAACAGGTACGGGGGAGTGGGGATTAGGAACTAATTAATTCAAAATTGAAGATTGGGGATAGGACATAGGGGATTGGGCATGGAATTTTTCTCCCCCTGCTTCCCCTGCTTTGCCTGCCCCCTGCCTCCTTCTCTGGGAGAGGCTACGCCAACGACTGCGGTCAGGGCAAGCCTGCCCCCTGCCCTTCGGGTTCGCAGTCGCACCCTTACGGGAAGGCTTACGCCAACATGGGGAAACCCCCTCTTCTGCTCCCTGCCCCTCCGCAATTGCTCCACTTGGGCAAAGCCCAAGACCGCATTGCTCTCTGCCCCCTGCCCCTACCCGATGCCCTCACAATAGTAAAAGACGTGGACTTAGAACAGCTATTTAAAACTCGAACACCAATTATTGGCGTGGTACATCTGCTACCCCTTCCCACTTCAGCCCGTTGGGGAGGTAGCCTCAAAGCAGTGATTGACCGCGCCGAACAAGAAGCAACGGCTCTGGCAAGTGGTGGAGTGGACGGTATTATTGTAGAAAACTTTTTCGACGCGCCGTTTACGAAAAATCATGTTGACCCCGCAGTTGTCAGTGCGATGACTGTGATAGTGCAGCGCATCCAGAATTTGGTGATGTTGCCAGTAGGTATCAATGTTTTACGAAACGATGGTCACAGTGCAATGGCGATCGCCGCTTGTGTAGGAGCGCAATTTATCCGTGTGAATGTGTTAACAGGGGTAATGGCTACCGACCAAGGATTAATTGAGGGAGAAGCTCATCAATTACTCCGGTATCGCCGAGAATTAGGGACTGATGTCAAAATTCTGGCGGATGTTTTAGTTAAACACGCCCGTCCCCTGAGTTCCCCCAATCTGACTGTTGCGGTAAAAGACACCATTGAGCGGGGTTTGGCGGACGCAGTCATTTTATCTGGTTGGGCTACTGGTAGTCCCCCAAATCAAGAAGATTTAGAACTGGCCTGTGGTGCAGCCAATGGCACACCAGTATTTATTGGCAGTGGGGCAAATTGGGAAAATATTGCTACACTGTTGCAGGCCGCTAATGGTGTGATTGTTTCTAGCTCCTTAAAACGGCAAGGTCGGATTGAGCAACCAATCGACCCGATTCGCGTCAGTCAATTTGTAGAAGCTGCCCGTCGGAGTTGGAACTCTAAAGGTGACAGCAAATCAGTAAAACAAGTAAAGTTACATTCTTAGGGTATGGGGCAGGAAAAATTCAAAATTCAAAATTCAAAATTCAAAATTCAAGAGTTTTTCTCCCCTGCCCCCTGCTCCCTGCCCCCAATCCCCAGTCCCTAATCCCCAATCCCTAATCCCCAATTCTTATGATTCGCCGCCGTTCTACTCCCTGGATTCATCAGTGGTCACGGATAATAATTGCCGCGATCGCTGGACTTGGTGCTTTGAATACTGGCTATTTAACGATTGAAAAATTAAGCGGACGTGCAGTTACTTGCCCTGTCGAGTCTATTGGTAAAGGTTGTACTGATGTACTAGCTAGCCCTTGGGCAACAGTTTTAGGTCAACCACTGGCCTTATTAGGGTTTTTGGCTTACATCAGTATCTTGGTTTTGGCTTTAGCACCTGTATTGTTAAAAACAGACGCAAACAAAAGTACTAAACAACTAGAGAACTTGACTTGGTGGCTACTGCTGATTGGCGCGATCGCTATGTCTGTTTTCAGTGGCTATTTAATGTATGTCCTAGCATTTCAACTCAAAGCCGTGTGTCCTTATTGCATTACCTCGGCTTTGTTCTCCCTGAGTCTTGTGGTAGTGACTCTGATCGGTCGCACCTGGGACGATATTGGACAAATATTGTTGACTGCACTGATTGTTGGGATGGTGACAATCATCGGCACTTTGATTGTTTATCAAGATATTCCTAATCCCAATACCCCACAGGTTCAAACCACTATACCACCCGGCAGACTTGCTCCCTTCGTTCCCCAGAGCAATCCTGATCCTAAATTTGGTTGGGAAATCACTACTACCTCTGGTGAGGCAGAAATTGCTCTAGCGCGCCACTTAGTTAAAGTCGGTGCTAAGGAATATGTAGCTTATTGGTGTCCTCATTGTCATGAGCAAAAGCAGTTGTTTGGCCAAGAAGCTTACAAGATCCTAGAAGAGAATAATGTCAAGGTAGAATGTGCTGCTGATAGTCCCAATAGTAAAGTTGAATTGTGTAAAGCTGCCAAAATCGATGGCTTCCCCACTTGGATTATCAACGGCAAAACCTACAGTGGAGTGCAAAACCTCTCTGAACTAGCTAAGGCGACAGGTTATACAGGCGCAAGTAACTTCAAATACTTTAGATAATTATAGTCAATATTCCTAGAAAACCCCGGTTTCTCTGAGAAACTGGGGCTTTCAATTATCACAATTCTTATTAAAGTTGACAGCCTTTTATTGTCACATTTTTATGTTAGCTTGAGTCCTAATATATCTAAGTAGAATGAGGTAAATAATTAAAGGTTTGTAGTGAGAACTTTAGTTCTCAA
>JBODRP010000189.1:0-10739 GCA_050633005.1 Trichormus sp.
CTGCGTCTTTGCGTAAAGTTTCTAAATTTGAACACCAACTTCCGAGTTCTGAACATCAACTTTTGGGTTCTAAACATCAACTTTTGGGTTCTGAACATCAACTTTTAAGTTCTGAACACCAACTTTCGAGTAAAAAACAACAACACCCACTAAAATTTGTACCTGTGCTGATGAACTATCGTGGAAGAACCAAACCCCAACACCCCAAAACATATTAACACAATTCGGCTTTGGTGTACCAGAACAAGAAGCACAGTTAACAGAAGCACCTAATAGCAAATAAACTATACAAGGCATCTTTGAAAATATCTAGGGAAAGAGGTGATCGCAGTACAGAATGCTTAACTTTGGGTAATTTGGGTCTTGCTCATCACTACCTAGAGCAGTACCCACAAGCTATAGAGTTCTTCCAGCAGTCTTTGGCAATATCTAGAGATAAAGATAATAACTATATTCGAGAAGAAGCGTTCACATGGTTTAACTTAGGTTTGGCATTAGAAAACGTCAACCGAGAATCAGACGCGCTAGGTGCTTATCACAATGCTCGTGAACTATTTCATAAAATGGGACTTGATGCCGATGTGCAACATTGCAATGATAGAATTGAGCGTCTTTCTCAACCACAAACGCCTGTAGTTACTCGCCGTGGTTTTTGGGCGTGGTTGCATCGGTTGTGGCGTTGGGTTCGCTCTTGGTTTCGGCGGTAAAATAAAATGTAAAAATAGTAATGAATATATAATCAAGAATAAAAGAATCTTTGACACTATGTTACAAAATACCTATCAACTACCCTTGACATTTGAGCAAATTCTTACTCTAGTTAAACAATTGTCTGATTCAGAAAAGCTTTTACTCAGCAAAGAGCTAGAAAAAGAAACATTGAATAAGAAGTTAACCCAGTTACTAGAAACATTTCAAACTAATGAATTATCTTTAGAGGAAATTACAGAGGAAGTAGAAAACGTCCGTTCTCAAATTTATGCCAGAAAACAAAGCAATCAAGATAATTATTGATACTAATCTCTGGATTAGCTTTATGTGAGATTATAAAACTATGAATACAAATCAAGTTCAAGATGCAAAGAATATTGCAGAGTATTTTAACTTTCTCTCTCCTGGGGATATTAGATTAAAAAAATCAAGAATAGGGATTGAAACCATTCTTTATGAATACATTGATTGTGGACGCTCTCCAGAAGAAATTGCTCAAATATATCAATCAATTTCTTTAGAACAAGTATATGCGACTATTCTGTACTATTTGCAAAACCAAGAAACTGTAAGTGCTTACATGAGAAACTGGCTAGAACATGGCCATACAATGAGAGAACAACAGCGACTTAATCCGCCACCAATATCAGAAAAACTCCGCCAACTGCGAGTGGCAAGACAAGCTAAGAAAGAAATACATGACACTGAAATATCTGATTGATGAAAATGTCAATCCTCTATATCCAAATCAAATTAAACTCAAAGAACCTGATATTGTTATCCAGATAGTAGGAGAAGCAGGAACACCACCGAAAGGTACGCTTGATCCAGAGATTTTATCTTGGTGTGAGGAAAATGATTTTATATTAGTGACAAATAACCGCACTTCTATGCCAGTACATTTAGGTGATCATATTGCTGTTAATCGTCACATACCAGGAATTTTCATTCTTAACATGAATTTAAGCGTTGGTGAAAATATAGAAGAATTAATATTACTTGCTTTGGCTTCAGAAGATGGTGAATATCAAGACCGCATAATTTATTTACCTTTAATTTAATAGGTAATAGGTAAAACCCTATTACCTATTAACTATTATTTACTTGCCAAATGTTGATACATTTGCCAACGGGAATCAACTTCAGCTTGTGCTTGTTCTAGCAGTGTTTTAGCAACTTCTGGTTTACTCTTGGTGAGCATTTTGAAGCGATTTTCTTGATACATTGATTGCTCTACTGTTTGCGTAGGCGATCGCATATCTAATTGTAAGGGATTTTTGCCCTGTTCTTGCAACAATGGATTATGGCGATACAATAACCAGCGTCCTGATTCTACCAAGGCTTTCTGGTGATTCATCCCTGTAGTCATGTTGATACCGTGGGCGATGCAATGGCTGTAAGCAATTATCAATGATGGCCCGTCAAAGGCTTCGGCTTCTAAAAAGGCTTTGAGGGTTTGATCATCTTTCGCACCTAATGCGACACTCGCCACGTAAACATTACCGTAATTCATCGCCATTAAACCCAAGTCTTTCTTCGGTGCTGGCTTACCACTGGCGGCGAATTTGGCGACGGCGGCGCGGGGGGTGGCTTTGGAAGATTGTCCGCCGGTGTTAGAATACACTTCTGTATCCATGACTAAAATATTGACATTGCGACCACTCGCTAACACATGGTCAATACCGCCAAAGTCAATATCATAAGCCCAACCATCACCGCCAATAATCCAGACGCTTTTTTTGACTAGGTAATCAGCTAAGGATTTGAGATTTTGGATTTTGGATTTTTGATTGGAGTCACGAGTTTGGATTTTATCTAGCTGTTGCTTTAACAAGCTTACCCGTTCCCGTTGTTCCCAAATTTCAGCTTCGGTTTTTTGGTCGGCTTTGAGGAGGGAATTAACTAAGTTATCTCCTAACTCACTGCTGAATTGTTGTAAGAGTTCCGCCGCAAATTCCGCTTGCTTATCTATGGAGAGACGATAGCCAAAACCAAACTCGGCGTTATCTTCAAATAAACTATTCGACCATGCGGGGCCTCTACCATCGGCGTTTTTCGTCCAAGGGGTGGTGGGGAGATTTCCGCCGTAAATCGAGGAACAACCAGTGGCGTTAGCAATGACGGCGCGATCGCCAAATAATTGTGTTAATAATTTTAGATAAGGTGTCTCACCACAACCAGCACAAGCACCGGAAAATTCAAATAATGGTTCTTGTAGTTGTTGTTGGCGAATTTGGTTGAGTTTTAGCTGTCGTCGGTCAGGGTTGGGTAAACTCAAGAAGAAATCCCAATTTTCTCTTTCCTGCTCCCGTAAAGGTAGCTGCTGTGCCATGTTAATCGCCTTTAAAGATGGCTCAGATTTATTTCTGGCTGGGCAGACATTTACGCAAATAGAGCAGCCTGTACAGTCTTCTGGGGCTACCTGGATGGTGAATTTTTGGTTGGCGAAGTCTCTATCTTTGGCGTTGACTGATTTGAAGGTAGAGGGCGCATTAACTAATTCACTCGGTTGATAAATTTTAGAACGAATTGCCCCGTGGGGACAAACCATGACGCATTTACTACATTGAACGCAGACATCCCCATCCCAAACGGGGATTTCTTGCGCCACGTTGCGTTTTTCCCATTTCGCTGTACCCGTGGGAAATGTCCCATCAGGTGGTAATGTACTGACAGGTAAGTCATCACCTTGCCACACCATAATTTTCCCCAGAACTTCCTGTACAAATGCCGGGACGCTGCTGGGAAAGGGGTTTTGGGTAGATTGTTCTACGTCTATCCATTTACCTTTTTCCTCAAGGGGGATTTGTACCTGATGTAAATTATCTAGGGTTTGGTCTACGGCTTGTAGATTCATGCGGACAACTTCCGCGCCTTTTTTACCGTAAGTCTTTTCAATCGCTTGTTTAATTTTGGCGATCGCTTGTTCTTGTGGCAATACCCCCGCTAAAGCAAAAAAGCACACCTGCATAATAGTATTGATTCTGCCACCCATCCCACTGTTACGGGCGACTTGGTTGGCGTTGATAACGTAAAGTTGCAGTTGCTTTTCTAAAATTTGCTGCTTGACTTTTGGGGGTAGATGTTGCCAAACACTATCAGCATCGTAGGGACTATTAACTAAAATTGTTGCCCCAGTTGCCGCCGCTTTTAATACATCTATGCGTTCCAAAAATCCCCAATGATGACAACCGATAAAGTTAGCTTGGTCGATGAGGTAGGTAGAACGTATGGGTTGAGAACCGAAACGCAGGTGAGAAACCGTCATTGAGCCAGATTTTTTGGAATCGTAGACAAAATAGCCTTGGGCGTAGTTGTCTGTTCCTTCGCCGATAATCTTAATGGAGTTTTTGTTAGCTCCTACAGTACCATCAGAACCCAAACCATAGAACATCGCCCGGACAACGTTATCGGGTTCAGTGGAAAAATTCGGGTCAAAATCTAGGGATGTGTGGGTAACATCATCGTTAATGCCGATAGTAAAGTGATTTTTCGGCGTAGGTTGAGCTAAGTTATCAAACACAGCCTTCACCATCGCCGGTGTAAATTCCTTTGATGATAGCCCATATCTACCACCGACAACCTTGGGTAACATCTCCCCTGCTCCCTCCGAAGTTCCGATCGGAGGAAGCCTCCGCTCGGACTTCTCTCTGCTCCCCTGCTCCCCTGCTTCATGAATCGCTGTAACTACATCCAAATACAAAGCTTCCCCCGCGCTTCCTGGTTCTTTGCTGCGGTCGAGGACAGCGATCGCCTTTACACTGTTAGGTAAAGCCTGGATAAATCTGTCTACATCAAAGGGGCGATAGAGTCTAACCTTGAGAACACCGACTTTTTCACCTCTGGCGTTGAGGTAATCTACGGTTTCATGGACGGTTTCACAACCAGAACCCATAATGATAATGACGCGATCGGCATCACTCGCGCCGTGATACTCATAAAGTTTGTAAAATCTGCCTGTGCGTTCCCCGAATTTATCCATAATTCCTTGGACAATTTCAGGACAGGCGTTGTAATAGGGGTTTGCACCTTCACGGGCTTGGAAGTAAACATCAGGGTTTTGGGCTGTACCGCGCAGTAATGGGCGTTCTGGAGTCAAGGCGCGGGCGCGATGGGCGAAAATTTGGTCTTCATTAATGAGCGATCGCAAATCATTATCTGACAATAACTCTACTTTCTGCACTTCATGGGAGGTACGGAAACCATCAAAGAAGTGTAAAAATGAAACCCGTGTATCTAATGTAGCCACATGGGCTATCAATGCAAAATCGTGGCTTTCCTGCACTGAAGCTGAACACAGCAGCGCGAAGCCAGTACCACGCGCCGCCATCACATCACTATGATCACCGAAAATAGATAGTGCATGGGTAGCCAAAGACCTAGCCGCAACGTGAACTACAGTGCTAGTTAATTCTCCCGCAATTTTGTAGAGGTTGGGAATCATTAATAAGAGTCCCTGGGAAGCGGTGAAAGTTGTACTCAAAGCACCTGTTTGTAATGCGCCATGTACCGCACCAGCCGCACCGCCTTCGCTTTGCATCTGCACCACACTGGGGACAGTTCCCCACAAATTCGGACGACTTTCCGCCATCCAAGCATCTGCCCATTCACCCATTGCAGAGGAGGGTGTGATGGGATAAATGGCGACTACTTCATTTAATTTGTAAGCTACACGAGCAACAGCTTCATTACCGTCAATCGTAGCAAAGGTTTTATTCATTAATGTATCTCCCTGTCTCAACTTTTTTTGGTTGTCAATTTGCACGCAGAGAACCCATGAATAAAAACATCAAAAATAGCCAGAGCCAGGAAGTTGGCAATTTTATATGTAATTTCAGTGTAGAAAATTAACCCTAAGAATTATGCTTAACTATACCAGTCTTAAATGTGGCTAGTGGCTATTGATTTAGCAGACAGAATACTTCGCACACTATTATCTCATCCACAAAAATATATTTATTCACAAATATTAGTAATGTACTCAATATCTAGAAATACATATTCACAATACTTTCAGCGTGATGATGATTGAATGTAGGGTATAGGGTCGGGATATTCTCAAAAATGGCAACATTAAAAACCAGTAAAATTGCGGTTTTAAATATAAAAATATCTCCGTATTCAGATTGATTGTTTGCTAAAAACTAAACGCAAATATCCAAAGGTAAAAACTGACAAATTTGCTATATGAGGAGAAAGAAGGCAATGAGAATTATGCAAAAATCGGTTGTAAATTTAAAATAAACCCAGGTAAAACATCTTCACCAGATAAACTTGTCGGAGATTGTAAAACTTCAGGAGCTTGGTGAGGACGATAAATTATTACTTGCTTTTCTTTGGGATTAATTAACCAACCAAGTAATAATCCCGCAGCTAAATATTCTAACATTTTGGCTTGAGTTTCTTGCACGTCATCAGTTTCTGAAACTAATTCCACTGCAAAATCAGGACACAAGGGAAGATATCTTTTTTTTTGCTCTGGTGTGAGAGTATCCCACCTTTGCATCTTCACCCAAGAAGCATCAGGAGAACGAGTTGCGCCATTTGGTAATTTAAAACCAGTAGAAGAATCAAAGGCTTTTCCTAAATTTTTTTGACTGTTCCAAAACCAAAGTTGCCCTAATAAATCAAAATTACGGTTTCCGGTTTCTCCCCCAGTGGGTGACATGATGACTAATTCTCCTTCAGCAGTTAATTCCAAACGTAAATCTTGATTGACAGCGACGATTTGCTCAAATTCTTCATCGGTAAATTTGAGATGATTTGGTAATTGTAAAGTTAAAGCAGTCATAATTAACGTTAGCCGGAAGTCCCTAGCCTCTCTACGAGACGCTACACCAACAGCGTAGCAGAGTAGGAAAAGAATGGCAGTGATTCAGTTAGAAATTGTTATGATTAATCAAAAATTTAGCAATAGTGGCAGTATTTAAGATAAACTGTCTTTCTTTACACTATTTTTGCCTCTATGTTCAATTTAAATCGTCGTCAGTTCCTCTGGCGGAGTAGTCTTGCGATCGCTGCAACTGTCACCTACGATCATGTACAAGCCCAAAAACCCCCATCGCCCGGTGCTTTACCCAAGGGATTACCCCATCAAAAGGTGGTGATTATTGGTGCAGGTATTTCCGGTTTAGTCGCGGCGTATGAACTAACAGCAGTTGGTCATGATGTGACTATTTTAGAAGCAAGAAACCGTGTCGGGGGTAGAATATTAACTGTGCGAGATGTCTTTCAAGGAAAGGATGTACTAGAACTGGGAGCAGCTAGAATCCCAGCAGATCATCATTTAACCCTTGGTTACATTAAACATTTTGGTTTAAGACTTTCACAGTTTGCACCGACTAATGGCAGATACATGACAATAAGGGATGGCAAACTGCTATCAATACCAGCAAAAGCACTGTTTCAAAATCAAACTCAAGTCCGTACCCAAGAAATTCAAAAAATTACAGATGGATTTGATTTACTTCCTCAAGCATTTGCCCAAGGATTAACCAAACAAATTAAACTAAATGATCCTGTTGTTCGGATTGTACAAACATCTAATGGTGTGGAAGTATCTTGTTTATCAGGAAAACAATATATTGGTGATTGTGTATTGTGTACTGTTCCATTAACTGTGTTAAATGAGATTGTGTTTTCTCCTGAACTATCTCCAGCTAAAAAACAAGCGGCAACAGGAGGATATAACTATCGACCAGCAACCCGTTGCTTTGTGCAATTTCCTGAACGCTTTTGGGAAAAAAATAACTTAAATGGTTGGGGTTTTTTTGAGGATGAAGAATTGTGGCACACTAATTGGGATAAACGCGAAAAACCAGGTATTCTTCATGCTTATCTCAAAGGAGAAAAAGCTCTGAAGATGGATCTTTTACAGGGAGAAAATCAGCAGAGGCAATTACTTCAAGATTGGGAAAAGATTTTACCTGGTGTTAGTAATTATTCTGTGCAATCATACTTTCATTCATGGACAAAAGATATTTGGTCAAAAGGAGGTTGGGCTTATCCAACCAAAGAACAAGAGCAGGAACTATTTTCAGAATTGGGGAAATCTGAAGGCAAGATTTATTTTGCAGGAGATCATACCTCTAAAACAAGAGGTTGGCTGCAAGGGGCATTAGAATCAGGATTGAATGCTGCTAAACAAATTCACACAGTAAAATCCCCCTCTAATGGCAATAAAGGGGGATGATAGCAAAATGGTCAGAGGAAATTGAAAACTTGGCGTTGCTGATTGAAAATATGAATTTGTTTCACGCAGAGGCGCAAAGGCGCAGAGAGTAAGAGTTTAAGAGAGGAAATTTTTGGTTTTCATATCTGGATTCAGCAACGCCGAAAACTTTATCCGAATTTACCGGCAGTTGAAGCTATGAGGAAAGCTGCATAAGTCAACACATAGCCAACGGTGAAATGTGCTAAACCCACTAACCAACCTTGGACAATAGATAAAGCTACAGGTTTATCTTTCCAACGTACTAAGTTGGCTAATGGTGTGCGTTCGTGCGCCCAAACTAGGGTTTCTATTAATTCTTGCCAGTAACCACGCCAGCTAATTAAGAACATGAAACCGGTTGCCCAAACTAGGTGTCCAAAGAGGAACATCCACGCCCACACAGAGAGGTTATTTGTACCGTAGGGGTTATAGCCGTTGATTAACTGTGCAGAGTTCGCCCAGAGATAATCACGAAACCAACCCATGAGGTATGTTGAACTTTCGTTAAATTGGGCTATATTACCTTGCCAAACGCCTAAATGCTTCCAATGCCAGTAAAATGTCACCCAGCCTAACAAGTTCAGCATCCAGAAAAAAGCGAGGAAAAAGGTTTGTTGCCAAGATGAGCTTTGACAACTACCACCACGCCCAGGGCCATCACAAGGGAAGGTAAAGCCAAAGTCTTTTTTATCGGGCATTAATTTACTACCACGGGCATCTAATGCGCCTTTTACACAGATTAGTGTAGTGGTATGTAGACCAAGTGCGATCGCATGATGAACTAAGAAATCACCAGGGCCAATAGTCAAGAACAGCGAGTTAGTCCCGTTGTTAATTGCATCTAACCACCCTGGTAGCCAGACGTTGGCGTGATTGGGATAAGCTGTAAAGGCAATACTATTGGGATTAGATAATAAAGCATCCATGCCATACAGCAATTTACCGTGGGCAGCTTGGATAAACTGAGCAAATACCGGCTCAATCAAAATCTGCTTTTCTGGTGTCCCAAAGGCAACTACTACATCATTGTGAACGTATAACCCCAGTGTATGGAAACCTAAGAATAACGACACCCAACTTAAGTGAGAGATAATCGCTTCCTTATGTTTGAGAACCCGATCTAATACGTTACCTTGGTTTTGGTCAGGGTCGTAGTCCCTCACCCAGAAAATCCCGGCGTGGGCAAAAGCACCAATCATCAAGAACCCAGCAATATATTGATGATGGGTGTATAACGCTGCTTGGGTGGTGTAGTCCTTTGCCATGAAGGCGTAAGGCGGTAGAGAGTACATATGCTGCGCCACCAAGGAAGCGGCTGTTCCCAACGCTGCCAGGTGAATACTTAACTGGAAGTGTAGGGAGTTGTTGTAGGTGTCATACAGCCCTTGGTGGGGTAAGTTGAACTGCCCTTCAGTGCGGATACCAAAGAAATTTTTGGCATTGAGCATTTCTTTGATACTGTGACCAATACCAAAGTTAGTGCGGTACATATGACCGGCGATAATGAAAATAACTGCGATCGCTAAATGGTGATGTGCCATATCAGTCAACCACAGAGATTCAGTCTGGGGATGAAAACCACCCAAAAACGTCAAAATCGCTGTTCCCGCACCTTGAGAAGTACCAAAAATATGCCCGGTTGTGTCCGCATTTTGAGCATACACAGCCCAATTACCACTCCAAAACGGTGCTAAACCTGCGGGGTGAGGTAAAGTTGTCAGGAAATTATTCCAACCAACATGAACCCCGCGAGATTCAGGAATGGCAACGTGAACCAAATGGCCAGCCCAAGCCAAAGAACTCACACCAAATAAACCCGCTAAGTGATGATTCAAACGAGGTTCAGCACTCTTGAACCAAGTTAAACTCGGACGGAAATTGGGCTGTAAGTGCAACCAACCAGCAAACAAAAATACTGCTGCTAATAATAAAAGGAACACCGAACCAATGTATAAATCATTATTAGTTCGCATCCCAATGGTGTACCACCAATGATAAACACCAGAGTAAGCAATGTTCACTGGGTAGTCAACACCGCCCTGGGTAAAAGCTGCTATGGCTGGTTTACCAAAATGGGGATCCCAAATTGCGTGGGCGATGGGACGAATATGTAAAGGATCTTGAATCCACTGCTCAAAATTACCTTGCCAAGCTACGTGAAATAACAAGCTAGAAGCCCAAAGGAAAATTATCGCTACATGACCAAAATGAGTAGCGAAGATTTTTTGATATAAATTTTCCTCTGTCATCCCGTCATGGCTCTCAAAGTCGTTACCTTGAGCCATTGCATACCAGATGCGCCGCGTAGTTGGATCTTGAGCAAGATCCTGGCTAAATTTAGGATATTTTACTGCCATGTATTTTGATCACATCCTTTTTCACTCAATTAATTTGCTATTGCTAATCAGCTAGCAATTCTTGATGATTTTGATAGAAAAGATGGGAGTGATAGAGATAAATCGGCGATTTTTAGTTAATTAAATTCTCAAGCAATTTGATGGATTCGTCTCTATAGAAGTAATAAACAAATTAACTACTACTAGTTACATCACACTAAAGAATGAGATTAGAATTAATTCGTAATTCGTGACTACGCTGTGTACCGCTATGCTCTAAAAAGTAGGGTGTGTAACGCTGCGAAAGTATTTAAAGATAGCCATCAGACTTATAGCGTCACGCACCAAGCATTGATTTTGACACTTGCGTAAATTCTGTTAATTATCAAAGAAAGGCAGAGGGCAGAGGGCAGAAGGCTTTTATGGATTTATCCCTTCGCTGATTGCCCGAACCATCTGCGCGACCGGAGGGAGCAAGG
>JBODRP010000190.1:0-10581 GCA_050633005.1 Trichormus sp.
ACGGTGATATCTTCTTCTAGGATGGATGTAAAACTTGTAGTTTGGGCAAGTTGACGATAAGTGTCTAGGGTAAAACTACTATCAACTTGTCCATAGGTGCTACTAACACTTGGCCCCAGTACATTAGCTGCTATCTTCATCAAGGGACGGATAAATTTTAAAGGGACAAAATCACAAATAGCTAATTTACCCCCTGGCTTCAGTACTCGCCATGCTTCTTGAAAAAAGCGTTCTCGACTGGGGAAATGAAAAATACACTCAACAGCAAGTACTAAATCAAAAGAATTATCTGCAAATGGTAATTGGCAAGCATCCCCTTGAATAAATTCGATTTGATTATTATTACGGGGTTGGACTTGTTCTCTGGCTCTGGCGAGTTGGCGGGGGTCAATATTTAAACCAGTCAGCTGCATATTGTTGAAGCGATCGCTTAAACTAGCGATCGTGCCACCAAATCCACAACCACAGTCTAGTACCTTTTGCCCATCAGTAGCACCACCAGCATCACACACTCGCCGCGTTAAATTTTCTGCTGCTGTGGCGAAATCTTCTATTGAACCATCTGATGAATTGGGATTTTCCCAGTAGCCCCAATGTACGTGTAAACCAAAGCCTTTAGTTAGTTCAGTGTTACCTTGACTAAATCCTTCTAGTAATTGGTCAAAATACGGTAATTCAACTTTTTGATGATCAAGCATACTTTTTTATCACAACTTACACCAATTTCTATCATGATTTGGGGACTGTATTGGGAGTGCTGAGTGTGGGGGGTGTGGGGAGTGTGGGGAGTGTGGGGAGTGTTGAGTTATTACTTTCTTCTCTGCCTCCTCTGCTCCCTCTGCCCCCCTTCGACTCCGCTCAGGGCAAGCCTGCCCCCTGCCCCCTAGTGGTGACAAAAAAAATCACGCGCCACAATAGAAAGCGCAGTCTTCATCAGGAGTTCACTATCAGTGGTATTACAAATACAAACCAGCACCTACGAAGCGAAAACTCAAGAAATTGCTAAACAACTTTTGGCAGCAACTCAAGAAAATCGCTCATTTTTAGCTTCTCTGCGCGATCAAATGCGTTGGGATGATAAATTACTGGCTTGGGCGATGAGTAACCCTGGTTTACGGGTGCAATTATTCCGGTTTATTGATACTCTCCCCGCACTGCGAAGCAAATCAGAAATTGCTGCCCATCTCCAAGAATATTTAGGTGATGAGTCTGTAGAACTTCCAGCCGCTTTAAAGGGAATGCTCAACTTTGCTAACCCTGACTCTATGCCGGGACAAGTGGCTGCAACTACTGTGTCTACAGCCGTTGAGACTTTAGCTCATAAATATATTTCTGGCGAAAATATTCAACAAGTCATTAAAACCGTTGAACGACTACGCAAGGAAAAAATGGCGTTCACCATTGATTTACTTGGTGAGGCGGTAATTACGGAAACAGAGGCGCAATCTTATCTAGAACGCTATCGAGAATTAATTACTCAATTAACTGCTGCTGCTAAGAATTGGGGCAATATTGGGGCTATTGATGAGGCTGACGGTGAACCGTTGGCTAAAGTCCAGGTTTCTGTGAAATTAACGGCGTTTTATTCCCAATTTGATCCTTTAGATGCTCAAGGTAGTGAAGCAAGAGTTAGCGATCGCATCCGTAATTTATTACGTTATGCTCAAGAGTTGGGTGCATCTATCCATTTTGATATGGAACAGTATGCTTATAAAGATTTAATTCTCAATATTTTGCAAAAAATCTTATTAGAAGATGAGTTCCGCCAACGTACAGATATCGGCATGACTATTCAAGCTTATCTGCGGGATAGTGAAGAAGATGCCAAAAATGTGATTAATTGGTTAAAAGAGCGTGGTTATCCGTTAACTATTCGCTTGGTAAAAGGGGCGTATTGGGATCAGGAAACTATTAAGGCTGCTCAAAAACATTGGCCTCAGCCTGTATATAACGATAAGGCGGCAACAGATGCTAATTTTGAGGCGATAACTCAGTTATTGTTGGAAAATCATCAGTATGTTTATGCTGCCATTGGTAGTCATAATGTGCGATCGCAAGCACGGGCTATAGCTATAGCGGAAACTCTTAATGTCCCCCGGCGGCGGTTTGAAATGCAGGTGCTTTACGGTATGGGGGATAAGTTGGCTAAGGCTTTGGTAGATAGGGGTTATCGGGTGCGGGTTTATTGTCCCTATGGGGAATTATTGCCGGGGATGGCTTATCTGATTCGGCGGTTGTTGGAAAATACGGCTAATAGTTCTTTTTTACGGCAAAATTTGGAGAATCGGCCAGTTGAGGAATTGTTGGCTGCACCAAAGGTTGATTTAGCTCACGCAAAGGCGCATACTGCAAGGCAGAACCCGGAGGGTAGGCGCAAAGAAGGAAAGGAAGGCTTTGTTGGTGCGGCGGATACGGATTATGCGGAGGTAGAAGAAAGGAATGAGGCGGCGCGGGCTTTTGCTGTTGTGCGTGGGGAGTTGGGTAGGAGTTATTTACCTTTGATTAATGGGGAGTATGTCAATACTTTAGAGGTGATTGATTCGGTTAATCCTTCTAATTTTAGTGAGGTGATTGGGAAGGTTGGATTGATTTCGGTGGAGCAGGCGGAACAGGCTATGCAGGCGGCTAAGGCGGCGTTTCCTGGGTGGAAGAGTACGTCTGTGCAAGAAAGGGCGGGGGTTTTGCGTCGGGCTGCTGATTTGATGGAACAGCGTCGGGCGGAACTCTCGGCTTGGATTGTTCTGGAGGTGGGTAAACCTGTTAGGGAAGCTGATGCTGAGGTTTCGGAGGCGATCGATTTTTGTCGCTACTACGCCGATGAAATGGAACGGTTGGAACAAGGTGTAATTTATGACGTGGCTGGTGAAACTAATCGTTATATTTACCAGCCCCGTGGGATTGCTGTGGTGATTTCGCCTTGGAATTTTCCGTTGGCGATCGCTTGTGGCATGACTGTTGCTGCTTTGGTTGCAGGTAATTGCACTTTGCTCAAGCCTGCGGAAACTTCTTCTGTGATTACTGCTAAACTCACCGAAATTTTGGTAGAAGCGGGGATTCCTAAAGGTGTATTTCAATACGTTCCTGGTAAGGGTTCGCAGGTGGGGGCTTATTTGGTGAGTCATCCCGATACCCATGTCATCGCTTTTACTGGTTCTCAGGAAGTCGGTTGTCGCATTTATGCGGAAGCTGCTACCCTCAAGCCTAAGCAAAGGCATATGAAGCGGGTAATTGCGGAAATGGGTGGTAAAAATGCCATCATCGTTGATGAAAGTGCTGATTTAGACCAAGCTGTTGTAGGGGTGGTACAGTCGGCCTTTGGCTACAGTGGACAAAAATGTTCTGCTTGTTCGCGGGTAGTTGTGGTAGAAACTATCTATGATGCGTTTATTCGGCGGTTGGTGGAAGCTACAAAGTCCCTGAATATTGGGGAGGCGGAGTTACCTAGTACCCAAGTCGGCCCGGTGATTGATGCTAATGCGCGCGATCGCATCCGCGAGTATATTCAAAAGGGTAAGGCAGAATCACAGGTGGCGTTAGAGTTATCAGCACCCGAACATGGTTATTTTATTGGGCCTGTGATTTTTAGTGAAGTTACACCCAATGGAATCATTGCCCAGCAAGAGATTTTTGGCCCTGTATTGGCTGTGATTAAAGTTAAAGATTTTGCGGAGGCTTTAGCAGTTGCTAATGATACTAATTACGCCTTAACTGGTGGGCTTTATTCCCGCACACCCTCCCACATTCAAAAGGCGCAGACAGATTTTGAAGTCGGGAATTTGTATATTAACCGTACCATCACAGGGGCGATCGTGGCTCGGCAACCCTTTGGCGGTTTTAAACTTTCCGGTGTCGGTTCTAAAGCCGGGGGGCCAGATTATCTCCTGCAATTCCTCGAACCCCGCACCATCACCGAAAACATTCAACGCCAAGGTTTTGCACCCATTGAAGGAGCAGAATAATTTGTAATTGGGTATAGGGTATGGGGCATGGGGCATGGGGCATTGGGTAGACAAGGTAGACAAGGTAGACAAGGTAGAACTTATTCCCCTACACCCTTAAATAATGAGTAATAAGTAATGAGTAATGAGTAAATACCCATTACTTATTACTTATTACTTATTACTTATTGAATTTGGTTCACCGATGATGACACCAAAACTGTATGAATAAAGAATAGGTAAATCTCATCAAAGTCAACATCCTACCCCTACACCCCTACACCCTCTACCGTTCTGGTAAAAACAGCGTAAACTCACTACCTACCCCCACAGTTGATTTGACAGTGACATCACCACCATGCAATCGGGCTAATTTTCGAGTTAGGGCTAAACCTAAACCTGTACCTTCATACTGACGATTCAGTTTACTATCTAACTGTTTAAATGGTTGAAATAAATATTGAAATTGACTTGCTTCAATCCCAATTCCTGTATCTGAAACTGTGAATGTTATCCCTTGTGGTACTTTTTTAACTATCAAGGAAACTTCGCCGCTAGGAGTAAATTTAATTGCATTCGTGAGTAAATTGAGCAACATTTGCTTAATGCGTCGCTCATCAGCAATACAAATATCTACCCTAGCATCAATGTGACTGGTGAGTTTTAATCCTTTTGCGATCGCCACATCACGCACAGTGGATAAAACATAATTACACAAATCTGAGACTGCTACAGGCATGAGAAATATTTCTTCTTTGCCTACTTCTGCTTTTGATAAATCTAAGATATCGTTAATTAATGATAGTAAGTGTTCACCATTACTATATATACAACTAATGTATTCTTGCTGTTGTTCATTCAAAGAGCCAGCTACTTCTTGTTGCAGTAACTGAGATAAGCCCATAATGGCATTCAGAGGTGTTCGCAATTCATGGCTCATGGTGGACAAAAATTCACTTTTGGCTCTATTACCTGCTTCTGCTGCTGCTTGTGAGGCACGCAATTGCAATTCAGTTTCTTTGGATTCTGTAATATCTTTGACAATGACTAACAGCAACTCAGGTTCACCATCAAAACCAGGCATTACAGAAACCGACAGTTTAGTCCAAACCAAGTATCCCTGTTTATGTAAGAATGCTCTTTCAATTTCAACGTGTTCTCCATGATTAAACTGTTGAATATCTTTGCATATTTCTAGGAAAAACTGTTGATAATTATCTAAATTTTCTGGAGTTGGCAAAATATAATCTGTCAAGCAATTGCCACATAACTCTTCTCGACTATACCCCAGCATTTGACATAGTGCAGGATTAACATCTACTATTTGCGCCTTGATATTTATTAATCCTATTCCCACAGAAGAACGCTCAAAAATTGCCCTAAATTGCGCCTCACTTTTTTGTAGTTGTTCTTGTGCAGTTTTGCGTTCTCTTGCTTCTATAGCTAATGAAATAAAATCTGCGATCGCACCTGCAAAATACTCCTCTTCTACAGTCCATTCCCGAATTTGATCACAATGTTCGTAGCATAATATTCCTAGTAAACGACCCTCTACCCAAATTGGTGTACTCAGCAGAGACATCACATTAAATGGTGAAAGATAAGTGGCAAATAACTCTTGTGTTCTGTGATCATTCATCACATCATCCACTGCAACGCAGCGTTCCTGCGCTAAAGCTTGGAAATATTTAGGATGATTCGCTGCTGACAAGGACTGGCCAAAACTATGCTCCTCAGTATTGAGGTTATACAAATCAATACACTCCATTCCTGAGCGTTCCTCGTTGTATAACCATATACTAACGCGTTGCACTAAAAGTGTTTGCGCCGTAGCTTCGGTGATTTCTTGGAAGACGGCATTTAGAGTACCTGTTTGGAAGGTTTTGCTCGTTGCCAAGTGCAATAGTGTCCGACTATATTTACGTCGTTCGTTGTCTCTAATTGGCAGTAATTCTTGGGACTGCTGGTATTGTGTAATATCTTTAACCACTAGCACCTGCATGTGTTCTCAACAGAAATCACTTTGCATTGCAGTTCTAAAAAATTAATAGAACTGTTTCTATAAATACAACTTTCACATCTAGATTTAAAGAACCTGAAGGTATATTTTTTTGGGTAATTTTGATAAGTTCTATGAGTTTAATTACAATCTATTTTGTGTAAGCTGTTTTTAACCTGATAACAATTATCTCATTGATAGCAAGCGATCGCACGAAAAATATATGTGTTAATTTTTTACAGAGATTTCACAGGAAATTTAAAATCACTGAGTTTATAGCCAGGTTTATTACTTTAGATCAAAATCATGAAATCTTGATCAAACTATACATTACCAAAAGTAATTTAGATAGCGATTCCGGTTAATTACTGACCAGATAATTGATGATTAGTAAATAGTTTTTCTGAACAGCCATTCTCAACAACCATGAGGGATATAGACAGATATACTCATTTTTCTAGTAGCTTTGATATTAGCACTTGTGTATTCCCCTGTAGAAAGATACTCTAATAGCTAAATTTTGCAACAATTAAAGTAAGTCCAGCACAGCTGTTACAGAGATGGTGCAATAATGGAAAATTCTAGTATCAGAATTATTTCTCTGATTCCTAGTGGAACAGAAATTTTAGCAGCTTTGGGTTTAACGGATGCTATTGTGGGGCGATCGCACGAATGTGACTATCCTCCAGAAATAACAGATCGTCCTATTTGTACTCAAGCTCGCTTAGATGGCAATATTCCCAGTAATAAAATCCATGAGCAGATCAATGGTTTGCTACAATCTGCGCTCAGTATCTATCACGTCAAGACAGAGATTTTAGAAAAATTACAACCCACCCATATCTTGACCCAAGACCAATGCAAAGTTTGTGCAGTCAGCTTCAATGAAGTAGAAAAAGCAGTTGCCGAACTTACCCAAAGTCAACCTCAAATCATCTCCTTACAACCTAATCTCCTGGAAGATGTTTGGCATGACATTGAACGGGTAGCGCATATCTTTGATGTAGATGCGGTTCAGGTGTTAGAAAACTTAGAGGCTCGTGTCAAAATTTGCCAAAAGAGAATCCAAGGACTATCTGTGGCAGAATTACCGACTGTCGCCTGTATTGAGTGGACAGATCCTCTCATGATAGGAGCAAATTGGATTCCTGAATTAGTCAACATGGCTGGGGGACAATCACTATTTTGTGTAACTGG
The DNA here is from genome assembly GCA_050633005.1 of Trichormus sp. Lineage (GTDB taxonomy): Bacteria > Cyanobacteriota > Cyanobacteriia > Cyanobacteriales > Nostocaceae > Trichormus. The sequence goes on from JBODRP010000190.1 coordinate 7,135, forward strand.
TCAATCTTCCCCCCATTTGCGATGGGAAACACTCCTAGTCAGCAATCCTGATATTATAGTATTTATGCCTTGCGGTTTTGACTTGCATCGTACCCGCCAGGAAGCCCAAATCATTACCCAAAACCCTAACTGGGAAAAACTCCACGCGACTAAAAGCGGTAGAGTCTACATCACTGATGGTAATGCCTACTTCAACCGTCCAGGGCCAAGGCTAGTAGATTCTCTGGAAATTATGGCAGAAATTTTACATCCAGAAATTTTTGACTATGGTTATAGAGGCACCGCTTGGGAACGCTTGTGAATTTAAAAGATAAAACAAAGGAACTATCTTAACTAGATTTTTTGAGTTGATTTAGGTATTCAATTAAAGTTCTTAAAGCGTTAGTTAGTGCAGCTTCACTGACTATTACTGAGTGTTGCTGGCCATGATCTGCTACAGTTAACCTATATTGAAAGCGATCGCACTGAGAATTACCAGACATAATTTGCTCAGGTAGATGAAAAAAATCTGCCCCCTCCAGCAGTTGTGACAGTTCCTCAGTTACCTGGAGTGGGAGATTATTAGTATCAACAGTGATTTTTTGACTAATCCCAGTAAAGCCACCTGTGCGTTCTAACGATACCAGCATTTTCGAGAGGGATAAATACTCAAAGCCATTGACACTCCCCACGGCTGAAGCCGGGGGATTCCAGCGTCACTGACGTTCCTTGCTTTTACTGGACTTGCGTCCAACATAAGTAGAGGAAACATCTCGACTGGCGTTACTTCCCGGATGCCCTCCGGTAGCGTTTGCACGACTCAAAATTACTTTGGCAGCATTCACATCACGTTGTTCAATGTGTCCACAATGTAGACAAGAATGAGTTCTGGTGCTAAGTGATTTCTGGACTTTAGCACCACAATTACTACATTCTTGACTGGTGAAATGAGGCGGAACAGCAATTATTTCTCGTCCTAATTTCTCCCCAAAGTATTCGAGCCATTGGCGGAAATTGTACCAAGACGCATCAGAGATGCTCTTAGCAAGCTTGTGGTTTCTCACCAACCCACTAACATTTAAATCTTCCAAGACAACCTTAGCGTTAGCTAGGCATAAGTTACGCGCCAACTTTTTGGCGTGTTCATTCCTTTGTCGAGTTACTTTTAAATGTTTTCGAGCATAAACATCACGAGCTTTCCTTCTACCAGATGACCCTTTCTTTTTCTTGTAAATATTGCGCTGAACCCTTTTGATATCTTTCTCAGCTTTACGCAAATATCGTGGGTTTTCTTCATGCTTGCCGTTGCTATCAGAGTAGAAGTATTCCAAACCGACATCAATACCGATTTCAGATGTAGTCAATGGTGCTTCTTGCTTGTTATCAACTTTCACGCAAAACTGCACATAGTATCCATCTGCACGACGAACAATCCTAACTCGCTTGATTAGCTCAACAGGATAAGTATGAATATCCCATTTACCTAATAATTTGAGTTCACCAATACCTTTCTTATCAGTGAAAGTAATACGTCGTTTTGTTGGGTGAAGTTTCCACGATTGTTGTTTATATTCAACAGAGCGACTATGTTTTTTGAATCTTGGATAACCTTTCTTGCCTGGTTTTTTAGCTTTGCAGTTAGCAAAAAATCTATTGATAGCACGTTCTACATTTTCCACAGACGCTTGACAAGCATGACTGCTCAAATCTCTAACAAATTCAAATTCTGCTCGTAACTGAGTGTTGTATTGGTACAATTCTTTCTTGCCAATACCACGATTATCAATCCAGTATCTAAGCACCTTATTTCTGACGAATTGACTTATGCGGATAGCTTCATCTATAGCTTTGGCTTGTGCCTTTTTGACAACTGCTTTGTACTCCATTACTAACACTCTTGAATCACCCCCTTGTATTTGATAGACTATATTTAGTATATACACAATATCTAAGTATGACAACTAAAAAAAGATTAAAAAATGTGCCAATTTTGCATGATGAAATTAAAGAAAGGCATCAGATAGTAGTTACGCCTACCGCTTGGAAAAACATGAAAATGGAGTCCAGCAATAGAGGTATTAGCGTTAGTGAATTAATTGAAGAGTTTGGACGGCGAATAAATTCGCCTGCGGCTAACCCCCATGTCTAAAGCCAGGGGCTAGCCCGCCGCAGTTATATTGGTCTAGCAAATTACGAATTACGTAGCTTGCTTCAGCGTAGCGGTATTACGAATTACGAATTAACTCAAAACTCCCACCTCTTGCCAAGCTTTCTGTACGGCTTGATGTTCTAAACTTCCATCTCCGTAGAGTTCGCTGGCTATTTGCACAGTCACATGGGCAGCTTTTTTAAAATCAGCTTTAGAACGCAGCCGATCGCATAAAGCAATATACCAAATTTTCCCGGCTTTCTCCCAAGCGTACCCCCCTATTTCCATAGCCGCTAAATAGAAAGCACGGTTAGGAATACCTGAATTGATATGTACCCCACCATTATCAGCCCAGCCTGTATATTGCTCTTTGACATGGCCTGGTTGGGGGTCTTTACCCAATACAGGATCATCATATGCTGTTCCTGGCTCTTTCATAGAGCGAATACCAACACCTTTGACACTTGGCATCAGTAAACCCTCACCAATAATCCAATCAGCCTCTTCTACCGTCTGATTTTTTACCCTTTGTTTCACCAAAGCACCAAACACATCAGAGAATGATTCATTTAATGCTCCTGGTTCGCCATAATATATCAATGCAGCTTCATATTGAGTTACACCATGTGTTAACTCATGTCCAATCACATCAATACATTTAGTAAAACGGTCAAATAATTCTCCATCACCATCACCGTAAACCATCTGGTCGCCATTCCAAAAGGCGTTTTCGTATTTCACACCATAATGCACCGTTGAATCTAAACGCAGTCCCTTATTATCAATAGAATTGCGCTCAAATATTTCGTAAAACAAATCATAAGTCGCACCAGCCGCATCATAGGCTTCGTTGACTGTTTCATCCTCACTCGGAGGATCACCTTCGCTTCTGACTATAGTTCCTGGTAGTAGCTGAATATTTTTAGCATCATAAACTGTGCGGCTTTTTTCACCAGGGGAAGGTGCAAAAGAAATATTGCCAACAATGTCTCTACGTCCGCGCAACTGTGCTGAAAGATTTAATGTATGGAACGCCCAATTGCGTTGTTGTTCTGTACCATTCACCGCTACATTTTCTAGTATATGCGGTGGGATAACACAACATATAGGACATCTTGTTTTGCTGGAATGATCACAATTGGATTTGGATAATTTCTGTTTATTCCTAGCCATCTAATATAGTCTCCTTTGGTAATTAAGTAAGGAACAACCGTGGATAAAACACCACGGTTGTCATGTCAGGAGCAGAGGGATTAATGGAGATGGCGATTCCCTGGTTGATATTCTGATGAATCTTTTCTACTTTTTATTGTCTAATA
>JBODRP010000191.1:0-10557 GCA_050633005.1 Trichormus sp.
CCCTTTTGGTACGTCTTCGACTCCCAAAACTGGAATAGTTATTTGCAGCAGGGTAGGGTATTTCGGGACAAAATCGTCATTGTAGGAGCAACAGCCCAGTTAGCCAAAGATTATCATCCAGTGCCAGTAGCTAGAAATGGGTTTACTCCTGAAAGCATGGCAGGAGTAGAAATTCATGCCCATGCTATAGCTACTTTAATGCAAGGTAAAGCGATCGCACCAGCAATTAATAGTCCCTGGTTGCGAGGTGTGTTTGTCTTAGTATTAGTTGGCGGTACATCATTATTAATGAATAAAAGTAAAAGCGGACTAAAACGATTTTTGTTAAGTCTGGTTTTCGCAAGTATTTGGGGCAGCATCAGCTATATTAGCTTTATTTATGGATATTTAATCTTACCCACCACTGTACCAATATTGGCGATCGCTGTTTGTGGTTTATCTTATCTAGGCACAGAAGTAGCAAGGGAAAAAATTACCATTCGCCAATTAGTACAAATCTTCCAAAAATATAAAACTTCTCCAGTTGTCCAAGAGATTATCAGTCAACAACAAGAACTACAAAACCTCCTTGAACAACGAGACTTAGCCCTAGCAGGCACAATCTTAGGCGGACGCTATCAAATTATCAAAGTTCTGGGTGCAGGGGGATTTAGCGAAACATACATTGCTGAAGACATACAGCGTCCTGGAAATCCCCGATGTGTCGTTAAGCAGCTAAAACCAGCCAACACCCAACCCAGATCCTTGGAAATGGCTAGGCGTTTATTTGCATCAGAAGCACAAACCTTAGAGAAATTGGGTACACATCCCCAAATTCCCCAGTTACTAGCTTATTTTGAAGAGAATGCAGAATTTTATTTAGTGCAAGAATATATTATCGGCCATCCTCTATCCCAAGAAATACCATCAGGTAGAGGCATTTTAGAAACAACAACCATCAAAATTGTCAAAGAACTATTACAAATATTAGTATTTGTTCATGAAAACAAAGTAATTCACCGAGATATTAAACCGAGTAATATTATTCGTCGGGATATAGACAATCAACTCATATTAATTGACTTTGGTGCAGTCAAAGAGATTTCTGCACCACCAATAGAAGATCAAGAACAAATCCCCTTTACTATCGGTATTGGTACTAAAGGTTATGCCCCTCATGAGCAATGTTTTGGTCGTCCTCAATACAATAGTGACATCTATGCAGTTGGAATGATTGGCATTAAAGCTTTAACTGGTATCCCACCCCACGAAATTCCTAGAGATTCCCATCAAGAATTGAAATGGATTGATAAAGCACTAGTGAGTGATGGTTTCGGCGAAATTCTCACTAAAATGGTACGTGATGACTATAAACAGCGTTATCAGTCAGCATCAGAAGTATTGGCAGCAATTGCACAGCTAGAAAATACCTCACCCCAAAAATCCCAGCCATCACTAGATGCCTTAGAACCTTTAGAAGATTCTGATTTGCCTACAGCACCTTGGCCAAAAGACTTTTAACATCAGTTACCAAGAAGATTCTTCCTGTGGTTTGTCGCTAAATAAACCCAACAGGGGGCCGAGAATTGCGCCAAAGATAAAACCACCCGCATGGGCCCAATAAGCAATACCACCGCTTTCCATACCAATATTAGTGCGGGCTTCTAAGCTAGCCAGTCCGTATAGAGACTGTTGAATAAACCAAAATCCCAAAAAGAAATATGCAGGAACGCGGAAAGTTGGGAAGAAAAAACCCAGAGGAACAACGCCAATAATTTCAGCTTGAGGGAAACGGAGGATATATGCACCCATCACACCTGCGATCGCACCACTAGCACCCAAGGAAGGAATGTTAGAATCTTGAGCAAAGAACCACTGTGCCAAACTTGCTAACACCCCACAAGACAGATAAAACAGCAAATACTTAGCATGACCTAACTTTTCTTCGACATTATTACCAAAAATCCAGAGAAACAACATATTCCCAGCTAGGTGCAACAACCCACCATGCAAAAATTGAGAAGTAATTAATGTTGCCCACTCCGGCACAGGCTGATGCACTGAGACACCAGCAAAACTTAAACTCAGTTCACGGGGAACTACAGCAGCTAAATGTAAAAACCCATTTAAAGCTTGTGGCGGCAGACTAGCTTCATAAAGAAAAACCAGAACATTCACCGCAATTAGTCCGAAAGTCACATAAGGCGTAATTGAGATGGGATTATTATCTCGAATAGGAACCATGAGTATTGACCTAATTATTCAAACACCAGCCTTACAATACTGGATTTCCTCAGTATCTTCTTCTACCTCATGGATAGATATTGACATCCCCTACTATATACTTAATATCAAACTCTCCGCGCCACTTCGCGCTTACCTCCGCGCACCTCTGCGTTTTATTAGATAATTAATAACTCATGAGATTTACTCATTACTCATTACTCATTACTCATTACTCATTACTTATTACTTAAATACAGTTTAATTCAGAGATTTAACCCCCAAACCAACTGAGACACGTGTAAACCTTTTACAATAATTACTACTTATTATGTCCTTAACTAACTCCCTAGAAACTCAACTCAATCATTGGCACAAAATTATTCAAAATCAACCCCAAAACCCTAATGCTTACATTAGGCGAGGCATGGTAAAATTCCAACTAGCCAAAATTGATGAATCTATTGCAGATTTTGACAAAGCAGAGCAATTAGATAGCCGTTTAACACCCTATCTCTGGCAACGAGGTTTATCTTATTATTATGCCGAAAAATTTGCCGCAGGAGCGCAACAATTTGAAATAGATTTAACAGTCAACTCCCAAGATGTAGAAGAAACAGTCTGGAGATATCTTTGCATGGCGCGCTTAGTTGGTGTCACACAAGCGCGCCAATCTCTATTAACTGTAAAAAATGATCCGAGAAAAATTATGCAGTGTGTCTATAACTTGTATGCAGAAAAATGTACACCAGATGATGTTGTAAATGTTGGTAAATCAGAAGGTATTCGCGGTGAATTTTACGCCCATCTTTACCTAGGATTATATTACGAAGCTCAGAGTAACCTTGAATTAGCAAAGGATTATATAGTTAAAGCTGCGGATAATTATCAAATTGAAGACTATATGTGGTATTTAGCCCAAGTCCACAAAAAAATCCGCTTCTACAATTAAACCATATTTCTAGTTACTTGAGATTCACTTAAATTAGCTTTCAAAGAAGCAAAATGTTTGCCACCTAATTCAATATCACCTTCTGCACACCCAGTTTTTAATCTTTCGATTAAATATTCCATGTTACTGGCTATAAAATTTGTGCCATGATCAGGTTCTATTAAACCAACTAAATCAATAGTTTCGCTTGAATTTCTAGCTAAACTAGAAATACCTAAAAAGTTAAAAACTCCAGATTCATAAGTTCCACAAGGTACAGAAGGGTTATTCACTCCAACGCAGTATTCATGATTGGCAAACCATTTAAATGCCGGGTAGCCGTGAAAATGTACTATTGGCGCACCATTTTTAATCAATTCAGGTGTATATAAAGCAGCACCTAAACTAATAGCCAGCATGACGTAAATATCATAAGAAGGTTTAATATCTACTACCTCTGGTTGAATGCCTTCTGGTAGTTCTAGTAATAACCTTTCTGTTAAACCAATGCGGATAATATCACTAGCGATATTTAAATCTGTTTTATTTGCACCTGAGCGAGAACTTACCAACCAAATATCAGGAACTTGCTTAAATAAATACTCATCACCAACTTTAATTTTCACATAACGTCTATTATTTTCATGCTTACGGATTTCATCACTACTAAACCCCTCTATAGGTAGAAGTTTCTCCCATTCATTCGCCGTGATTTCAGTTGCTCCTATATATTGTGGGGGTTCAACATAAGCAACAAAACCATAAGAAACGCCAGTTCTACCATTGACTATAACATTGACAATATCTCGATGAGATTTTCTTTTAACTACTTCATCTAGCTTAAAACCAGATGGAAATAAACCTGTTGCTGCTAGTTTTTGTCCCAATTTGACTAGATTTGCTGCATAAATAGATTGGTAAGGATTGTAATTACCTAGCTGAAATCGACTCAGTAATAGTGGGCTAATTGGCACAAAAACTTTAGGAATCAGTGATTTCAAAACAAATTCTTCTATCTCAGATTTTAAGAAAATGGAGTCTGAAAGATTCATGTTTAATATAGAAATCTTATCTTTTGAAACTCCAATGACAATTTCTGAAAATGTCCTCACTAAAGTTTTTAAGCCAATATTTATCTTTTGCTGATATGATATGGCAGGATTAATAAAATCCTGGTCTATATCAGTAACAATTATTACTTGTGTATTAGTAGGATCTTCCACATATTTAGCTGTGTGTTCTTCAGCCCAACTACTCAATTTAGCAATTTTGGTGACAGGTATCTGGCGATTCTTTAAAATTACCTGAGAATAAAATTTGTAAAAATTCTCTGCTACGACTATACCTAAATTTCTCAAGCAAGAAGGAGGATTTTCAACATCAATAACTGCATTAATTTCTGCTTTCACTCCTCTCAATTTAAAACTAATTTTTTTGTGAATTAAAGGCAGAGATATGTTATAAGTAAATTCTGCTGTAGCTTCTTGCCAAGGTAAAATTTTCACTCCATGATTTATCAATGTCGTCTCTAATTCTTGGCAAAATTTTAAGACCTCTTGTTTTTTATAGTCATGTGGTAAAGGTTTAAAAGTAACTTTGAGCCTTTGAGCCATAATTTTAGCATCAATAATAGGCGGCTGATAATCTTCGCAGGAGTTATCAAAAAAACCTCCAATTAAGCGACCAATAGTTGGTAAACTTAAACCTAAATTTAAGGGTATATCTACAGATTTTTTTGCTCCTATATCTGTTTCCCTGAATAAAGCTAGAATTTCAGCTTTGTGGGACACCAATATTTCCTGAATTTCAGGTGTAATTACTCCCTTATGAGAACGAATATTTAATTTGTCATTATCAGCCCAAATCTGAACACCTTGTTGAGTTAATTTCTCCACTAATTCTGATGCGTTCATAGCTAAAAACTTTCCTGAGTTTGAAAATTGTATTGTTTTAGGACTTAAACAAATATCACAATTAATTGTTGGTGCGTGAGGCTATCAGTCTCATGACTATAGGACTCATATTTGATTTTTGAACAGATACGTAGGGGAGGCAAATTGCAGTGTGGATTTTCCTCCTGCAATATTGCCGTTGTGTTAGCAGCGAGAGTACAACACCTACCACCAAGGCCTTTGGTGCGTTACGGCTTACGCCTAACACACTCTACATATAAGTAGAACGGTGTAAATAATTAAAGGTTTGTAGTGTTCGCGCAGCGTCTCGAAGAGAGGACTAAAGTCCTTACTACGAACTAAATTCAATTTTTTTTACATTACTTTACATAATTTGGTTTTTTCAAGTCGTTCTACTTACTACGTTCAAATACTTTAAGAGCGTCACACACCCTAAATAAAAAATATGCCAGTCGCGTAATTCCTATCTTTAAATTTGAAACATTTCTGATTCTAAATCTGCCAATTCTTCTGCTAAACGTTCAGACAGGGATACAATATTGGGGTAATGCCACAGTAGCATAGGGGAAATCTTGAATCCCAATAATTTTTCGGCATTTTTTATAAGCATGATTGCTTGTACAGAATCTAAACCGTAGCTATCTAAAGGCTCTTGAATATCTATTTCATCAGGTTCAATTCCCATCTGTGCTGCAATATTAGACACTAGCCACAATTGAATTTCTTCGGCAGTGAAATCAAGTTTTTTAGCGGAATTATTGTGTATATATTGAGTCATTAATTTACCTCTATTTTGCAATTAATAGAATGATTACAACGGAAATTTATTTAATATCAAAGGTTTGTAATCACAACTTTAGTTATTAAATAAGGACTAAAGTCCTTACTACGAACTGAATCTTAGTATTTTTACATTACTTACTCGTTCTGACTTGAAAAAGAGTGTAGGGGTGTAAGGGAAAGACTTTTTGATGTGTTCTGGTGTACGCAGTTTATGACTGCTACTTATATCAAGCAGGGATTTTCATAAGAATCAGAAACCCGCAAAATATAATTAATGAAATTATTTACTAGAGCTTCCATTGATTCTTGACTAATAGAAGGACGAGAATAGACAAAATTTAACAACATTTTTCCTTGGAAAGTTGCCGCATGAACAGTAAAAAGTCCTCCATATAAAGCATGAGTACCAGCAAAACTGATTTCTTCTAGCTCTAATTCTCCATAGGCTTTGGATATATTTACTTTACCTACATTGGAAACAGATACCGTAGCGGCTACTTCTTGAGGATAGATAAAGCAAAAGTCTATAAGATATTTGGCAATTGATATCATTTTAAAGAGATTACCTTGCTGGATATTAATATCTAAATTTCGTTTTGAATCTCGTGCTAATTGGCAAAACTCAGTATATTGATTAAATCTATAAAATCCCAGATTAGATGTTGCAAAAACACCCATATTTTCATCATTAATTACAGGATTAATATGTCTTCTTAAATCAATATATGTTAAACAATTTAACCAAAATTCTTTTTGATAATTCTTAATTAGTTTATCTGCAACTGCGAACATCATTGCAGCACATAACGCACTATTCACTGTTGTATTTTCTTGGCGACAACGATTAATAAACTGTTGTGTTATCTCTTGGTTAAGTTGTCTGTGAACAATACCGCTATAACGGTTAGCAATGGGTAGATATTTTTCAAAACCTAATGTTTGTGGTCGATACCAAATTTTCTGAACAGCCAACTTTAATAGAAAAAGTAAGCTAGTTATCTTTCCTTTTAACCCTTGATGTGATGGTGGTATTAGTTCTTCTAGTGGAGGTAAAGGAGTTAAGTTAATGAATGGCTGAATTGCTTCACCAGTGAAAATTTTTTGATGGTAGGTTAATATTTCTGAGTGCAGTTGAATACATGATAAGGCATCTGCGATCGCATGATGTGCTGTTGTTATTAAAAAACTAACTTTTTCCTCACTTAAAACATTTACTAGAACCACTCTAAGTAAATATTTATTACTAGGAATTACCTGATTCATTTCCTCATTAACAATATCTTTCCATTCTTCAACATGGGAAACTTTAACAACTCTTAGCGGGATTTTTTCAGTTCCTTGACTTTGAAATACTAAGTTACTTTTCAAGCTGATAATTCGTGAGTTAAGTCTAGGATGCCGACACTGAATAAGTTCTAGAGATTGTCTTAGTGCATCTTGATTAACAAAACCCTTAACCCGGCTAATAGTTACTACATTCCATGTTTTAGCACGAGCATTTAGTTTTTCCATAAGTTGCTCAATCTGCCCTAATTTTCTGTCATAACTCATATGGATTTAGCTCCTCTAGGACAGTTTTTTCTACAAACTCACTGTTGTCAAATACGATAAATATGCTGTGTATAAAAGTAGAGACGGTTGGAAGTACATAACATTTGTAAACACGCCTCTACAAATAACGGGACTTAAACACTTAAATTACAGGCGAATATTCAGCATATTTATCTGGAATTTGTAAACCTTGAAACTTTAAACTCTGAACCCGGTATAAAAAAGCAGCCCCTGTCATGATATGGTGAGCAATATCAACTACTTTCCGATTATTTGGTACTTCTAAATATGTACCTTTTACCCAATTATTGAAACTACCCATCGCTGGCCCACACCAAATTTGATAATCCATTTCTCGACCTGGTTCACCAGAATTAGACCAACGGGATGATAAACCAAGATACCAGCGAAAAATCAAAGCCATTTTTAATTTAGAGTTCTTACTGGCTTGTTCAAGTTTTACAGGGTTACGTTGGGAAAGATAAGCGACTGTCTCTTGCCAAACTGCATCTAAACTCTTCTTAAAAATTTGTCTTTCTAATTTCTCTCTTTCGTCTGATGGTATTTCTTCAATTGATTCATAGGTTTTGTATAAATCAAATAGTTTTTGAGCGCGTAAAGGGAAGAAAGTTCCTCTTTTGAGAACTTGAACTTTTACACCCATTTCAAACATATCTGCGGCGGGGGCCATCATCACATCAGCCATATCAGCTTGGGCTAATAATTGCTTAGTGTGTTGAGAAGTACCAGCTTCAATACAAGACTGATTTATAGAACCTGTGACAACATAACTAGCCCCCATAATAAAAGCTGCTAGTGCTGAATGTGGCGTAGCAATTCCTCCGCCTGCGCCAATTCTGACGGTTTGTTCATAACTGTATTGGCTTTGAATTTCATCTCTCAGTTCCAGAATGGAAGATAACAAACAAACCAGAGGACGATTATCTGTATGACCACCAGAGTCAGCTTCTACTGTGATATCATCAGCCATTGGCACTTTAGCGGCTAGATTTGCTTGCAATTCGCTAATTAGTCCTTGCTCTACTAATTGTTTTAAAATTTTTGTAGGAGCAGGTTGCAAAAATTTTGTAGCTACTTCTTTACGAGAAATTTTGGCAATGACTTTATTATTGACTACAATTTGATTAGCTGAATTTAAACTTAGCCCTGCTGCTCGGTAGTAAACAAGGTTGTCAGTTAAATCTAAAAAAGCAGATGCTTCTATTGTTCTTACCTGATATTTGAGATACAAATCAACAACTCTGCGTTCAATAGCTGGTTCACTAGGACTGTGGAGTAAGTTAAAAGCGTAAGGCTTCTGGTGTAGAGCTTGTTGAATGCGGTTAATAGCGGTTTCAACACGAGTCGGGGCTAAACCACCAGCACCAAAAGAACTTAAAATACCTTCTTTTCCTAGTGCAATTACTAGTTCTTCGGCAGCAATACCCTGAGCCATTGCACCAGCAGTATAGGCATATTTGACATTATGAAATTTTAAGAAATTTGCATCACCTAAGTTTTTACCAGTAAGGGGTGGAACAGCAATTAATAATTCAATTTCTGCATTTTTACTATTATTCGCTGTATACCAATTACCCTCATTAGTAACACCTATTTGTGATTTATTTCTAATAATATAACATGGTTTATGTAAATTTAGCAACTTGGATTTTATGCCTGATTCATCAAAACTTACACTCTCTAAATCACCTTGCCAAAATTGATTTTTACTAGGAAATATATTGAGTATTTTTAAGGAATTATGAGACGGCATCAGGGAATTACTTGTGATCATCACTTTTTTAAACCTCTAAAGGACTTCCAGATAAAAAATATCTAAAATGTAGGGTGCGTCAGTATAAATTACTTCTTGTTATAGTTAGTTTTCTCAAACTGAAGCACCCTACCAACCAGCTAACTTGGGATAATTTATTTTCTGGTGTTCTCTAAGTCAAATAATTTGTGTGATAAAGCTAGTTGTTGCTCGATAATAGTGCTGATTTGTTTCAGAGATTCTTGCCTGTTTTGTAATAAGTTGGCATGATTTTTAGTCATGACATCAACATTTTCTTTGAGTTTTTGATAGTAAAGAGAACGTAAATTATTTAAAGAGTTTTCATCAAAAATATTTTGGCTATTCAAGGCATCATTTATTGGAAGTGCTTCTTTTTCTTGGGGTGTGGTTAATGCTTCTTTATTTAGTGCATGATCATTGTGCTGATCGCATACCAATAAACCAACAGATTGACTAGCATTTAAACTATGATTTGGGTATAACATATCTTGATAATCAGCATGAGCTTTTAAATGCGTTTGTCTAATTTGATTCACGCTAAAAGTGTTTTTTGAACTTTCTCTAGATATACGGTCATTATTAATTAGCAAGCTAGAAAACTCATGCTCAAGTATGTGCTGATTGTTGATTTCAGGCAAGTTATTGTGAGTTTTGTGATTATTTAAATTGAGATGAGAATATAGTGGCGATAAATCTAGACTAACTCGATGGCTCAAAAGTTTTGCTAAGGCTCGAATAATAGAAGTATGAGAGTCTAAACCTCTTCTATTTAAGGATACTGCAAGGTGTGCTTGTTGTTTGAGAGTTTCACCTATCCATCTAGAACAGCTGCTACCAACACCTACTTCAATAAATATTTTGTAGCCATCATTGTAAACACGGTTAATTAATTTAGGAAAGTCTAAATGCTGACATAGGCTTTTAGCAATATTATGGCCAATAGACTGAATAGTGAGATTAATGGGTGCGTATTCGGCGGCAGAATAAAAAGTAGTATCTGGTATCTTATGAATAGGTAAAGTGTTAATTTTAACTAGTTCATTGTACTCAGATTTCATTGGCTGGCAATGGATCACATGGTTGATGGGAGTTTGATGAGCAGGACAATTTAGGGCTTGAATCACTCTTTGACAAGCTTCTGTGTTACCTGAAATTACTGCTTCTTCTGGTGTATTAATTAACGTCAAATAAACATGATTTTCATGTTTAATAGCTTCTTGAATACGGTCTATTGGACATAAAATTACATAGCTATTCCAAAATGTTTTGTCTTGATAATTATCTGGCATTAAGGGCAAACCCCAATATTCGCGTACTGCATTCTTAGGTCCAGATAAGCGAGTTTTAAAGAGAGGCGATGTATTTAAACCTTGACTGCTCTG
>JBODRP010000192.1:0-10478 GCA_050633005.1 Trichormus sp.
CAACTGTGTTGCTGCTTCTCAGGAGCTTTCACGCTCCCGTTAAATCTTTTGTAAATTCCCACCTTTTGTCATTTGGTGTTACAAAAGTTTTTGTTTGTTTGTCAGTAAAAAGCGATACCTACGGTAAGCTACGCTAACGCACTTCACTAATGCGATCGCTGTTGGTTACATTTTAGATGTTAAACTTTACTGCGATCGGTCAAAATTTCATAACCCGTTTCCGTGACCAAAACTGTATGCTCAAACTGGGCTGATAAGGAATTATCTACAGTTACAGCCGTCCATCGGTCTGCTAAGGTGCGTGTATGTTTAGAACCAGCGTTTAAAATGGGTTCAATAGCCAAAGTCATACCTGCACGAAGTTTCACATTAGGCATTTCCCGTGTGCGGTAGTTAAATACTGAAGGTTCTTCATGTAAGTTACGTCCGACACCGTGTCCGGTAAATTCTTCTACCACAGTGTAACCATGTGCTTTCACATGATCTTCAATTGCACCAGCCACATCAAGCAAGTATGCACCAGCTTTAACTTGTTCAATACCTTTATAAAGTGCTTCTTCCGCAACCCGAATTAGTCTAGCAGCTTCTGGGGTAACTTCACCCACGGCAATGGTAATGCAAGAATCACCATGAAACCCTTGATAATAAGCACCTGTATCTACTTTTAAAACATCCCCAGCCCGAATGACTTTTTTGGGATTGGGGATACCATGCACGACTTCATTATTAATGCTGGCACAGATCGAACCAGTAAAACCGTGATATCCCTTAAAGCTTGGTGTTGCGTCCATTTCTCGGATGCGTTTTTCTGCGTAAGCATCCAAGTCAGCAGTAGTCATACCAGGTTTGACTAACTCCGAAATTTCCTTGAGAACAGTAGCAACAATTTTTGCAGATTGCCGCATAATCTCAATTTCACGCGGCGATTTAATTTCAATTCCTCGGCGTTGTTTGGGAGTTACGGGTTTAGGTGCTTGAGAAAGTAAGTTAGTGAGGATGTTCATGGGAAGCTAATAATTACTTGCGCCTTAAAGCTAATTTTGCAGTCTTTTATCTAAAGTTTAGTTGAGAAATACTATCTATGTTTACGTTAACTTAATTTTTTGTTCGTATGGGGCATGGGGCATTGGGCAAACAGGGCATTGGGCATTGGGCATGGGGCAAACAGGGCAAATATTTCTTCCTTGTCTCCCCTGCCTCCCTTGTCTATTTCCCAGCAATCATAATCTCACCTGTCATCCCGGCTTCTGTGTGTCCGGGGATAGAACAATGTAAGCTATATTTTCCTGGTTTTATGGGTACAAATACCCATTCTGCTACTGCACCAGGTTTTAGTTCTAGTTCATGAATCGCGCCTTTAATTTCTACTTTCCCGGCTTCGACTTTTTGCGTCCAGATAACGTCAGCAAAATCTTTAGCTGTAAAGTAGTGTTTCATTTGACTGGGGTTAGTTAATTTTAGTTGATAACGTTTCCCGGCAACAAAGTCTAAATGATTGGGTGCGAATTTAAGTTCATTGGCAGAATTACCTAAACTAATAGTAACTTCTGTGGCTGGCGATTTTAGTAAATAACTAGTGGAAGTTACGGCGATCGCATTATTAGCCACCGTAAAAACCAGACATATCAACAATGTCAAAACTACAAAGCTACGCCGAATTAAAATCATTCCAGTATAAAAAATCTTTACCAACATCATCAACAAGATAATCTGAGGACAAAGCACAAATTCTGTAATTACGTTAGCGTAGCGGGGGGGAGCATCGTTACGTAGCTTGCTTCCGCGTAGCGGTATTACGAATTACGTTAACGTTCGCGGAGCGTCTCGTAGAGAAGCGGGACGTACCCCTCCGGGGAAGCAAGCTACGCGTTAGCGTCTGTCTTCGACACGCTGCGCGAACGGAGAGAATTCCATTACGAATTACGTTAGCGGAGCGGGGCGTTAGCCCATTACGAATTACGAATTATTATCTAACAGTTTGGCTAGCCAACATAGCAGGCCCGGCGGTAACTACAACCAGGTTATCAGGGTGGAGTAATTCACGGGCGGCTTGATTAACTTCACTGAGGCTAACTTGCTGAATTTTTTGGGTATAGGTCTGTAGTTCGGTTTTGTCTAAGCCATACACCTGATTCATCAAGATGTTACTAGTTAACTCTTCTGGATCTGATAGGGAAACATTATAACTTCCAATCAGGGTACGTTTAGCCATTTCTACTTCTGTGGCTGTGACACCTTGCTGATGGATTTGTTGGAGTAGTTGGCGTGTGCTAGCGATCGCTTGATTGGCATCTTCTGGACTGGTTTGCATTTCAATCCAAAATATGCCAAACTCTTTTTCAGCTTGGAAGTGGCTATAAATTCCATAGGTTAATCCAAGGCGATCGCGCACTTCTGAACCGAGGCGACTAGATAGGGTATCGCCTCCTAAAATTTGGTTTAATACCAAAGCTTTGTAAAATCTGGGATCTTGCCGTGTAATACCTGTATAACCCATGTAAGTAATCGCTTGGGCTTTACCGGGGACGATGGGGTTTACCCGGACAAGACTAGTGGGGTTTGATACTTGGGGATATTCTATGCTGGGTGGTTTACCACTGGCGCGCCAATTGCCAAACTCTGCTTGTATGAGCGATCGCACTTGATCTGGCTCAAAGTCTCCCACCACTGCCAACACCATTGTATCTGGACGATAGTATTGACGCTGGAAATTCACAACGTCGTTTCTTTTAATTCCCCGTAAACTTGACTGGGAGGGAAACTCGTGTAGTGGGTGTTTTTTCGGATAAATGGATTGTAAAAATATTCTTTTAGCAACTTCGGCTGGATCATCTAATTCGACCTTGAGGTCTGTTAAAGCTTGTTGACGATTTAATTCCAACTCTTTTTGAGGAAATGTACTATTTTGCAGAGCATCTGCTAAAGTTTTGATTAACATAGGTAAGTCTTGGGCAAGACTATTACCTTCAATTTGTACACCATTGCGGTAGGCGGAAAAGTCTAAGGTTGCTCCTCTATCTTCTAAGGCTTTGGCTAAGGTGGTGGGGGTTTTGGTTTTAGTGCCACTCATCAAGCTATCTGCTACTAGGGAGGATAATCCAGCTTTTTCCCCAGGATCAAATTCTGTACCAGCTTTGATATGACCACTCAAGGTAATGGTAGGGGTAGAGCGATCGCTTAACAATAGTACTTGTAGGCCGTTAGGTAAGGTAAATTGCTCTGGTAGTTTGAAGGACGTGTTTTGAGACTCACTTTGCTCAGTATCTATGATTGGTAAATACTGCATCATCTTAGAGGTAGAAATAGGTGAATTACCAGATAAATTTTCTCTAGTCTGTGGCGTTGAGTGTTTAACTCCAATTTCCTTGACTTGATTGACAATGGGTTCAAAAATACCCACTGTGCGGGCAGATTTTGAGAGATATTTGTTTAATACATCTACAACATCTGCAATGGTGACTTGATGAATGGCGGCTAAATAGTTGTCTGTAAAGCGGTAATCACCCGTAGTTGTCTGATCATTGCCTAACTGCATAGCCTGATCAGTGATACTACGGTTACTCAAAATTATGGCAGCTTCTAACTGTCTTTTGGCTCTGGCTAATTCTGCGGCTGTGATGCCATTTTGAGTTAGTTTGGCGATCGCATTATTCAATACCGATTCAATTTTTTTGACATTTTGCTCAGGATCTGCTGTAACTAACAACTCATACCAACCAGCCTTTTCTAAACTCACCACCGAACCTGAAACATCATTTGCTAAACCTGATTCTACTAATGCTTGATATAGTCGAGAATTTCTCCCTTCTGTCAAGATGTAGTCAGCCACCTCTAAAGCTGCCATATCTTGGTGATTTGCCTGTGGTAGTGGATATATCGCTTGTAATAATGCGGCTGATCCTGGTTCTCTCAGGACGATTGGGGACTGGGGACTTTTAACTGCATCTGAAACAGTCATTTCTTGACCTAACCCCCTAACCCCCTTCCCTTCAAGGGAAGGGGGAATATGTAGAGACGTTTCATGAAACGTCTCTACATTGGTAGGGGAGAGGTTTGGAGAGGGGTTTGAGATATTCTGACTTGTAGGAATATTACCGAAGATTTCTTTGACTGTAGCTAGGGTTTTTTCGGTTTGGCAATCACCGACAATCACTAAGACTGCATTGTCAGGATGATAAAACTGGCGATAATACTGCTTTACTTGTTCAACTTGGAACTTTTCTACATCTGCCTTAGTACCACCTACGGGTAAACCGTAACCATGATTGGGAAATACTGACCGCAGGATAGCACGATTGAGGCGATATTCTGGGCTATTTTCGTACCCTTGTAATTCGGAGATAACTACCCGCTTCTCTTTGGCTAGGTGTTCACCATCCAAGAGGGCATTTTGCATTCTATCCGCTTCTAGAACTAGGAGTGCTTTGAGCTTGTTCCGTTCTACAGTTCCGTAATAAGCTGTTTGGTCATAACTCGTAAAAGCGTTGGAGTCACTACCTAAAGCACTAAACAACCAACCAAATTGAGTTGGACGGCTGCTTGTACCTTTAAACATCATATGTTCTAGTTGATGGGCGATGCCATTGACTCCTGCTGCTTCGTGGCGTGAACCAAATTTATACCATACCTGCACACTTACCACTGGTGCTGTATGTACTTCTTTGATGAAGACAGTTAGACCATTGTCTAAGACTGTTTTATGAACATTTGCTGTTAATTTTAAATCTTGGGGATTTTTGGTCACTAATGTTACTTGGTGATTGACTTGACTAGAGGTAGTTAGATTTTGACTTTTAGCAGGTGCATTGCTCAGAAATAATACCGCAACTAATGAAATACCCAACAACAAAAAATAGGAACGGTATTTATAGCACGCAGACAATATAGACATTTATTTTGGTAGATGTATGAAAATTAATTTATGTGTTTTTACTGCCGAGGATAGCTTAATTCTTCTGAGAATATGCTACCTCAGCAATATGAATAGTGTATATAAAAAGACAAAATAAATTTAACAAACTAATCAAGTTTAGTTAAAAATCGCATAAATTCTAAGGGTAAGCCGTCTGTATCAGCAATAAAGGCTACTTCGAGAATGCGATCGCCTATTTGTTGCTGTGTTGGTTCTAATAAAATTTTTAATGGTGGTAATTCTGCTGACAGTGCTATACGCTGTTGTAAATTTATTAACCATCCCGGTAAATCTGGGGTAATTGTCGTTAAATCAAAGGACAGGTGATAGTATCCCACATAATGTTCATCACCAAACGCATCCGGGGCTGGTTTTGGCTGGGGAATTTGAATCAGTTCAATTCTGCCGCCTAGTCCTTCCATCCAGCACGCTAGGGTATAGCCTGTAGTGAAGCGTTCACAGACTGTAAATCCTAATATTTCATAAAAGGCGATCGCTTGATGAATATTCGCAGTGCGGATAGAAGCGTGGTGCATTTCAATTCAAAATTCAGAAGTATTGGGGTTAAGGGCATGGGGCATGGGGCATGGGGCATGGGGCATTGGGCATGGGGCATGGGGCATTGGGCATTGGGCATTGCAGTAAATTCTCCCTTGTCTCCCTTGTCTCCCCTGCTCCCCTGCTCCCCTGCTCCCCTGCTCCCCTGCTCCCCTACACCCTCAAATTTACTCAAACAACCGGAAATAAGGGTAGCGCACGGGAACACCGGGTTCTTTGTCTAAATCGAAATTAATCACTTCCCAGCAAGGATCTTGAGCTGGATCAGGACTAAATTCTACAGGTAAACCATATAGTCTTGCAGATGAGGTTTCCTGCTGTCCAGAACGCCAAGGAGTACTGCGTTCTAAATAACCACTCATCAACTCCTGATAACGTCTGGCGATGATCACTCGTGTTGCTCGATAGCCTTGAGTATATAACTTATCTAAGGCTTCATGGATTTCAAACCGAATGCCATCAGGATGAGTGTGTTGTCTATACCATTCGTTATTCCACCGCCGCCAATGTCGCCCAGACTGTAGATGAACTAACTCTCCAGTTTTGGGGTTAGCCTCAAACGCGCCATGACGGGGGCATAAATAGGTATCAGTTAGTGTCAGTGCCGGAATGGTTTGGCGACAATGGGGACACTGTATGTCCGCGCCAAATATAGGGTACTGCAAACCTGGATTCATCATGAAGTGCGTACAAACATAGTTTCGTCTTCACCAGCACCAGAGGGTTGGATTTTACACTTCGGGTTTACCGATCTGAGATATTTGTTCACTGCTACACAGAAGTCTGTAAAACAAGAACAATTTTCACTGTTGCTTTCCTCCATCGGGAGGATTCACACTGTGATATTCTGGTTTTGCAACCAGATTCTCAGGATGGAGCTTCTCCAGTGTTCCTGGGTACCATATTCCTATTCTATCGTGTCTATCACTTCTTACTGGCCTTCTCCCGATTTTTCTCAAGCTGCCTTCATTGCATCCAATGCTGTGGTTATTGGTTCAGTCAACATAGCAGATGGAGTCAGCATTTGGTATGGAGCAGTCGTGAGGGCAGATGTAGAGCGCATTGACATTGGCGAATGCACAAATATTCAAGACGGGGCAATTTTACACGGTGATCCTGGGCTGCCCACAATTTTAGAAGATCATGTGACAGTAGGACATCGCGCTGTAGTACATTCTGCCCACATTGAGCGCGGGTGTTTAATTGGCATCGGCGCAGTAGTGTTAGATGGAGTCAAAGTAGGAGCAGGTAGCATCATTGGTGCTGGTGCAGTAGTAACCAAGAATATACCTCCCTTATCTCTAGTTGTGGGCATTCCTGGCAAAGTTTTACGTCCAGTTACAACTGAAGAAGCCGCAGAACTCATAGAACACGCCGAACGTTACAAAAAGTTAGCCTTGGTACACGCTGGGAAAGGGACAGATATTGGTTTTACTTAAAAATTTGGGCATTGGGCTAATCAATTCAAAATTCAAAATACCCTGCGGGAAGGCTTGCGCCTACAAAATTGAAGAGTTTTACTCCCCCTGCTCCCTTGCTCCCTGCTCCCCTGCTCCCTTGTGTCCCTGCCCCCTTCCCTATTCCCCATGCCCCATTCCCCATTCCGTAATAACTAACTATTTAATGTTTCTTTACAAAATCCTCTAGCAAAATTTGCCACTTCAGCTAAAAATAAAAATGAGAGTAGTTGACAAAACTTTAATTTCCACTTGATAGAGGGGTACTAAAAATGGATAATATTGATTTTCGCGTGGTGATCGTTTTAGCTCCCATCGCTGTTGCTGGTGGTTGGGCAGTTTTTAACATTGGTGCTGCGGCTTTAAGACAAGTTCAAAACTTTTTGAACAAAGAAGCCTAAACTTTAGTTTAAGATAAGCAACAAAACCGACTGTTATCTTCACGGAAACATTCGGTTTTGTTGATTTTGGAGACTGGTATTAATTGTTCTGACTTAAAAAAGGGGTGTAGGGGTGTAGGGGTGTAGGGGTGTAGGGGTGTAAGGGAAAGACTTTTTCATGTGTTCTGGTGTACGTAGTACATGATGGCTACTTAATCCTGGATTAGCTGTACCAATTCAGTGATACAATTTAAGAAAACGCAAAAACCTTGCTTATGGTAGCCCAAATCACCACACTAGATATTTGTTGGCAACCATTGCCCGATGATTTTAAGCTAGAGGATGAACCGGTGGAAAATACAGGTCAGCCAATCCTGGCTGGTGCTTTGCGTGAAAGCTTAGAAATTAGCGGGTTCATCCAAGAGCAAATGTTAATCGCCTCGAATTTTGCGATTTGTGCCACAGTCAATGGGCAATTTATTGCTAAAGCACCAGATTGGGTATATATTCCCCGTGTCAATGAAATTGTGGGCGATCGCACCAGCTATACTCCTCACTTAGAAGGAGAAATTCCAGCGATAGTCATGGAATTTTTATCCCAGACAGAAGGAGAAGAGTATTCATCAAAGCGCACCTACCCGCCAGGGAAGTGGTTTTTCTACGAACAAATTTTACAAGTTCCCATTTACATCATTTTTGATCCAGATGGTGGATTGTTGGAATTTCATCAACTAGAAAATGGACGCTATGAGTTAAAGCAACCAGATGAAAATGGTCGCCATTGGATAGCAAATATGGGATTATATTTAGGAACTTGGCGCGGGACGAAAGAAGCGAGAACTGGTTATTGGTTACGATGGTGGGATGAATCGGGTAATTTGTTGCCTTGGGCTGTAGAGATGGTGGAACAAGAACGCCAACGGGCTGAACAGGAACGACAGCGTGCGGAACAAGCCCAGGAACTGGCTGAACAGGAAAAACAACGGGCTGAACAAGAACGCCGGCAAAAAGAACGCTTAATAGCCTACTTACAATCTCAAGGGATTGATCCTAATAGTTTGCTCACAGATGGAACAGAAGGTTAGTAATGATACTTCATCTTTTTGGTTAATCATGCCAAAGTATTTTCAACTAATATCCTCATCGTGAATATAGATTCTCTACTGCAACCATTTCAACATTTTGGCGTTAACCTCGGACTTTCCCGTATTAACAGACTGTTAGCTCATCTGGGCAACCCTCATCACCAAGTTAGTGTAATTCATGTAGCTGGGACAAATGGTAAAGGTTCTGTCTGTGCTTATTTGTCCTCGATTCTGACTCAAGCAGGTTATCGTACAGGACGTTACACTTCTCCCCATCTGGTAAATTGGACAGAACGCATCTGTCTGAATGAACAGCAAATTTCTACTAAGGAATTTTACGAATTATTACTACAAGTAACGGCTGCTGCAAAGTTAGATAGTGAGTACCCAACTTTATTTGAAGTTGTGACTGCGGCAGCTTGGTTGTATTTTGCCCAGCAGCAAGTTGATATTGCAGTAGTAGAAGTGGGGTTGGGGGGACGCTTGGATGCTACCAATGTGATATCTCATCCACTGGTGACGGTAATTACTTCTATTAGTCGGGAACATTGGCAACAACTGGGTTCTACTGTGGCGGAAATTGCCAGGGAAAAGGCAGGTATTCTCAAGCCTGGTTGCCCGGTTGTAGTCGGAACATTACCACCTGATGCTCAAGCAGTTGTGCGATCGCTTGCTCAAGAATTACAATGTCCATTAATTACACCACAACCAGCCCAACAGATAACCGCAGAATTGGCAGAGTATCAGTCAATTCAAAATTCCCAGTTCATTCAATATCCTTTACCTTTACAGGGACAAATTCAATTAACTAACTCTGCTTTGGCTTTAGCTACCTTAGAAATCTTGCAACAAAAAGATTGGCAAATTTCTGAAACAGCAATTATCAACGGTATGGCTAAAACTAAATGGCCTGGCAGAATGCAATGGCTGAATTGGAATAATTACAAATTACTAATTGACGGCGCACATAATCCAGCCGCAGCCAAAGTATTACGTGATTATGTAGATACTCTCAATTATGAGAATATCACTTGGGTGATGGGAATGCTATCTACTAAAGACCACGCTGATATTTTTAAAGTTTTATTAAAACCCCATGACCAATTATATTTAGCACCTGTACCAGATCATAGCTCTGCCAATCCCAGGGAATTAGCTAAACTAGCTGATGATATCTGTCCAGAATTACAACTTTGTCAAACTGATTTAGACTTAATTTCATCACTAAACGTAGCTATTTCTACAACCGATAATTTAGTGGTTTTATGTGGTTCTCTTTATTTAATAGGACATTTCTTAGGCAAAATATCACACCTGTCATAAATTAGTTAGTCCGAATCAATCGCACTACATATCATACAGTACTTTTGAAGTAAGTGACGAATATCATAAGTAATGAGTGATGAGTAATGAGTAATGAGTAATGAGTTATGAGTTATGAGTTATGAGTTATGAGTTATGAGTTATGAAGCAGGAGTAAAATCCACACTGCTTTTTGCCTCCCCTACATAAACCCTTGCTTACATGGTGTATAGAGGAAGGAACGCCTGGGATTTGGCTGTTTTTTCTGGACGCTATTGCCAATCAAAGCACAACTTCATTAAAAATTTGTATCAAATGTGTTTATATTGCCTGATTTTTGGGAAACCTGAGCTTAGTAGAAATGCTAAAGTTAGGTTTGGCTCATAAGTATGTTAGTTAATAAAACTGCTGCCTTTGTCGGCTACTCAATTACAGAGTCAATCTGTACAGATACCCTATTTACTTTATTGTTCATTTCGACAGCTACCCCACGATTAATAAGCTGTAACAGCAAAATTGGTATAGGCTAACAGAAATAGATAATTTTTGATCTAATTATTAAGCTGGCAAGTTTTACAACAAAACTTATATAATTTTTAATTTTTAGATTTTGAATTGTGAAACATTTAAATAATTTCATGTTTGCAATTAACACTAAATTCATTAATATGAAGTTGATAATAATTTTATATTTTCTGGTTTAATTGCTCAACATTTTAGATGCAATTAGTTTAATATTAAAGTCTCAAGTTGAACTTAATAGTAAGAGTTCAAATTTTCAAAT
>JBODRP010000193.1:0-10454 GCA_050633005.1 Trichormus sp.
GGTGCTTACGATGAAAAATTACAGCTTGATTATACTTTTTATGATGGTTTAAGTAGTGTGGTGTGCAGTGGGTTTGTCATGCCTATGCGTGAGAAGAAAGCTCAGGAAATTTACATCGTCACTTCTGGGGAAAGTTTGTCTTTGTATACCATCAATAATATCTGCCGAGGAATCCAAAAATATGCGTTTCTAGGTGGTGTGCGTTTGGGAGGGTTAATCTATAACTCTCCCAATTTTGATCAAGAAGATGATTTAGTTCAGGCTTTTGCAGAGCAATTGGGGACTCAAATTATTTATTCCATACCCAGAGATAATATAGTGCAGCAAGCAGAATTTCACAGTCAGACAGTGATTGCTTATGCTCCTAATTGCGAACAAGCACAACATTATCGTCACCTAGCCAAAGCAATTGACCAGAATACTAATTTTGTCGTTCCTAAACCTTTGTCTAATCAGCAGCTTGAAACATTATGGATGAAGTGGGGAGTTGTGAGTTTTGAGTGCTGAGTTTTGAGTTTTGAGTCATGAGTTTTTCTCCCCTACACCCTCAAAATATTTCAGGAGTCTTTCATCATGTTGACTGAAGAAGCTTTAGTGCAGAAATTTACTACTGTTGTTAACGATCGCTGTCCTGAACTGAATACTTTACTTAAATACTGTCATGTCGAGCTTGTCAACTCCTACTGGGGTAAACCCGAAAAACTTCTACAGTATTTTGTAATTTACGCTCCTCATCAACTGTTTGCTTCAGTCAGTGATTACAAAGAAACTTTTAGAGGTGTCGCTGAGGATATGGGAATAGCCAATGCAATTTGTATGGATGCTACACGCATTATCCGCGATCGCTGTTCCACATTAAAACAAAAAGACCCCATCCTCTGGTTAGAACTCCAACTGTTGGTATCACAGTATTTAGAAGAGTAGAACTTATAGATGAGTTTTTCTCCCCTACACCCTTACACCCCTTTTCTTCAAACTATAAAAGTCACAACTTTCTGTAACTACATATACATTACTGACAGAAAATACAGGTATAAAAAGTTTTTTCTTTAGCAATTATTTTGGCGAAATGTATGTTAAACTTGCGTTAAGGGGGGACAAAACCTGTAAATCAACTCGCAACCAATTCAACTGACAAATTATTTGCTGTGAACATAGCAATCCAGCAAGTAATGCAATATGTATGCACTCATCTCAACTCAATCACCAGTCTTCTCAAATATATAGTAGAAGGCTGTGCTATTACCTCAGCAGATCAAATTTGCTCGTGGTATCTTCTTGTCACGGAGTAGATACAGTCTCATGAAGCTAGATATCAATATCTGCAACAACATCAAGTCTATCAGAACCCGTTTAGGCATGAGCCAGCAAGATTTGGCTAGCATAGCTGGCGTAACCCGTCAGACGATTAGTGGGGTGGAATCTGGACAATATGCGCCTTCTGTCGCCATTACTCTACGTTTAGCTAAAGCACTTGGTTGTCAAGTCGAAAACTTATTCTGGTTAGAAGATGATTTACCCGAAGTTGAAGCAGTTCTGGCTAAACCAGTCCCCACTGGACAACAACTGAGAGTTAGTCTAGCAAAGGTTGGAGGTCAATGGATAGCTTATCCTCTCGTCGGCAAGGAAGCTTTTCGGATGGAAATGATTCCGGCTGACGGAAGAGCAGAGAGTCAGACACATACGAATAAAGTCCAGGTGCGGCTGCTTGATGATTTAGACAAATTACAAAATACAGTCGTCATCGCTGGTTGCACGCCGGTGATTTCCTTCTTAGCGAGAGCTACTGAACGCTGGCATCCCCAGCTACGGGTTCATTATCATTTTGCTAATAGTATGGCTGCTTTGCGTAGTTTAAATCGGGGTGAAGTCCACATTGCAGGGATGCACTTGTACGATCCGCAAACAGGAGAACATAATATTCCCTTTGCGCGGGAAGCTTTGGATGGTAGAAGTGCAGTTTTAATCACTCTGGGCATTTGGGAAGAGGGGCTAGTAGTTGCGCCTGGGAATCCAATGGAAATCAAATCCTTATCTGACTTGGTGGAACTAGAAGCGACAATCATTAACCGGGAAGCGGGTTCTGGTAGTCGGATGCTTTTAGAACGCAAACTCAAAGAAGAACAGGTATCAGCAAACACAATTAAAGGATATGAGCATATTGTCCATAGCCATCAAGATGTAGCCTTATCTATCGCCGCAGGTATCGCTGATGCGGGTGTGAGTACGGCTTCTGTAGCGGCGGCTTTTGGTTTGGGATTTATCCCCTTGCATCAAGCGCGGTATGACTTGGTGATTCTCAAGGAATACTTGGAAGAATCACCAGTACAGCAATTCTTAAGTATCTTGGGACATCGCCTAGTGCAATCACAATTAGAGGTTCTAGGCGGCTATGACATCAGAGATATTGGGGAAGTTGTCGCAACTATTTAGAGTTAAACCATTGGTTATCTATTTACTATGAACAAGCAGGCTATTCACATTAACGATACAACCTTGCGAGATGGGGAACAGGCGGCAGGTATAGCCTTTAATGTTGAAGAAAAAATTGCGATCGCCTCTCTACTCGATTCTATCGGTGTTCACGAATTAGAAGTTGGCATTCCCGCAATGGGACATGAAGAAGCAGAATCCATTAAAAGGATTGCCAAATTGGGATTAAATGCCAAACTACTCGGCTGGAATCGGGCGAATTTGTCGGATATCCAAGCATCTATCGATTGTGGTTTGGATAGAGTTCATGTTTCTGTTCCCGTCTCCGATATTCAGATAGCTGCTAAATTCAAAGGACAACGACAGTTAGTCTTAGATAAACTACGAGATGCAATTAATTTTGCTTGCGATCGCGGTTTATCTGTCTCCGTCGGTGGCGAAGATTCTTCCAGAGCCGATGAATCCTTTCTCTTAGAAGTTGCCCAATCTGCCCAAGAGTGGGGCGCGTTTCGGTTTCGCTTCTGTGATACCGTAGGAATCCTCGATCCCACAACCACCTACAAAAAAGTTAGCCATCTAGTATCGCACCTATCAATTGTCATCGAAATGCACACACATGACGACTTTGGTATGGCCTTGGCGAACACCTTAGCCGGTGTCAAAGCTGGCGCGATATCTGTGAATACCACAGTCAATGGTATAGGTGAACGAGCCGGAAATGCACCTTTAGAAGAAGTAGTGATGGGACTCAAATATCTCTACGATATACCCACAGGAATTGATACCAAACGACTGGTAGAACTATCAAAACTAGTCTCCAAAGCAACTAATTTCCCTGTACTTCCTTGGAAAGCGATCGTGGGTGAAAATACCTTTGCACACGAATCAGGGATTCATGCTCATGGCGTATTGCAAAACCCCATCACCTATGAACCATTCGCACCAGAAGATGTAGGTTGGGAACGACGTTTAGTAGTAGGTAAACATTCCGGTCGTCATCTCCTACTCAGTGTACTGCAACAACACGGTATTACCCTCGGTCAAGCCGAAATTCAATCAGTATTAGATGCAGTACGTCATCAATCAGTCAAAACTAAACGCAGCCTCACCGTTGAAGAACTACTAAGTTTAGTTCCTCAAAGCTAAAAACCTGAACGAGTAGAGGGGAAATTATAGCCTTTCTAGTCTGCGGAGGTATTATCTGCGTTCATCTGCGTTTATCTGCGTTCCATACTTGCTGAGTTAGTAAAAAAACTCAGATTTTTATAAAAAAATTCAAAGCATATTTAATTTACCAACTATAAAAATCAACCAAAATCATCGTTTGGTTTAATCTGTGTAAATCCTGAGAGGTTATATGGTTCAAAGAAGATTCGTAATTGCAGCTTTAGCTTCTTGTTTAGCAGTTGTAACTGCTGACATTGGTAATTTTTTAACACCACAAGCCAATGCTCAACCCGCGAGAAATCGCAATGTCATTGTCGCCATGACAACTAGCATCGAAGATAGTGGATTACTTGATGATTTAGTTCCAGCATTTGAGAAAAAAACAGGCTATCGACTCAAAAAAGTTGCCGTAGGAACTGGACAAGCATTAGCCTTAGCAGAAAAAGGCGAAGTTGACGCGCTATTTGTCAATTCACCCAAAGCCGAACGCAAAGTTTTACAAGGTGGTGCAGTGACTAACCGCCGTTTAGTGATGCACAACGATTTTGTAATTGTGGGGCCAGGTAATCCTGATAAAGCCAAGATTCGAGGTAGTAAAAACGCTGTGCAAGCTTTTAATGCAATTGCTAAAAATCAAGCATTATTTGTATCAAGAGGTGATGATTCAGGGACAAATAAATTAGAGAAAGATTTATGGCAACAAGCAAATATTAAACCTGCTGGTAGTTGGTATCAACAAACAGGTTCAGGAATGGCGAAAACCTTGCAAGTCGCTAATCAAAAACTGGGATATACCTTAGCAGATAGAGCAACATATATATTCCAAAAAAAGAATCTTACTTCTTTACAAGTGTTGGTAGAAGGCGATAGGAAATTATTAAATCTCTACCATGTGATGCAAGTAAACCCGCAGAAATTTCCCAAGGTTAATAGTGCGGGAGCTAAAGCTTTTATTGATTTTGTTTTATCTCCTGAAGGACAGAGAATAATTGCTGCTCACGGTAGGAAAGAACTTGGACAGCCATTATTTTTTGTTGATGGGGGTAAGAGTGAAAAAGATTATGGGTTTTAGCGATTAGGTTTGTTGCATCAATACTTTGGTGTTGCTGAAAATATTATTTAAAAGCTCACGCAAAGGCGCAAAGACGCAAAGATGCAAAGGTAAAAAGAAATAGTGGTTTTGGGTAACTGCACGTTTCAGTATTTTTTCGATTCATAAGAGACTCGTGGATACAATCATTGATGGAGCAAATAAGGCTCTAGAGTTATTAATTAATGGCGATCGCAATGTTATCGAAGTAATGACAATGACATTGCTAGTCTCTGGAGTGGCGACAACTATTAGTGTTTTGTTGGGTGTACCTTTGGGGTTGTGGTTGGCTTTAGAAGATTTCTTTGGGAAATCTGTATTAAAAAGTGTTGTTAACTTCGGGATGGGATTACCGCCAGTTGTAGTTGGCTTGGTGGTGAGTCTATTTTTGTGGCGTTCTGGCCCTTTGGGTGACTTGGATTTAATGTACACACCCACAGCCATGATTATCGCTCAAACTATCATTGCTTTCCCGATAGTTGCGGGTTTTAGTTTTGCAGCCATCCTCAGTATTAATCCGAAACTACGTTGGCAACTTTTATCAATGGGGGCGACACCTTGGCAAGCTCATTGGTTATTAATTAAGGAAGCAAAACTTGGCTTAATAGCTGCTATTATTGCGGGTTTTGGTCGCGTCATTTCGGAAGTTGGGGCTTCGATGATGGTGGGGGGAAATATCAAAGGACAGACGAGAGTTTTAACTACAGCTATTGTCACAGAAGTAGAAAAAGGTAACTTCGATGTGGCGATGGCGATCGCTTACATTCTCCTGTTCATCACCTACAGCATTGTTGTGTCGCTGACTATCTTGCAGCACGATAAGAAGATGTTATGAGTAAATTGCATAAGTTAAGGTCGTTTGTCAATTTAGAATCCCCTCCCATAAAAACACCGGAAAATCAGGAGGAAGTCAATCAATATATCCTGAATATGTGTCAGGTGAAAGTTGATAGTAAAAGCCGCAAAAATATCCTATCAATTGATAATTTTGCTGTGCGTCCAGGGGAACTTGTCGCTGTAGTTGGCCCTAATGGTGCGGGGAAAAGCACCCTATTAAGAACTATCAATATGTTGCAGTCCTACCGTGGGGAAATGCAATTGTTTGGACAGGATGCACGTCAAGTTAATCAAACAGCCTTGCGTCGTCGTTCTGCATTGGTGTTTCAAGAAACATTACTCTTGGATGACACTGTATTTAATAATGTTGCCAGAGTCTTACAGTTTCGCGGTGTACCAAAACATCAAATTAAGCATAGGGTATATGCTGCCCTGGAAACATTCGGCTGTGAACATTTAGCACATCGACAAGCCCGCGCCCTTTCTGGTGGCGAAGGTAAGCGGGTGTGTATTGCCTGTGGGTTAGTAGCTGATCCAGAATTGCTGCTATTAGATGAACCTTCCGCTTATTTAGATGTAGCAATTCGTCCGCAAATCATCGAGAAAATTCGCCAATGGGCAGAAGCGAGAGAGGCGGCGGTGATATTAGTCAGCCATAACTTTACAGATATCTTGAATTTTGCCGATCGCGCGATCGCTTTATTTGACGGTGGAATTATCCAAGACGATAAGTTAGAAATGCTCATCCGCCGCCCAGCTAACCAACAACTCGCCAGACTTGTCGGTATGGATAACGTCATTCCCTGCCAAATAGAACCAGAACACCGTGGTTATTTGATTAAGTTAGCTAACACTATGGAGTTTTCATATTATGGCGAAATCAATGCACCCATCACAGCCTGTTGTCTATCCGGCGATGCTTTCCATATTGATGATACACGTTCTACAATTCCGCAACAGCCAGGATCAGTCTCTATTCAAGGCAGGGTAGAAAGGATTGTACGGGGTGTAGGAACTTATACCATCAAGGTAAAGGTGGGAGAACAAACTTTAACGGCGAGAGTTCCTCGTAATGATGTGTCAGAAAATGTTTATCATCACAGCTTGATTAAGTTGGCGTTTCATCCGAGAGATGCACATTTTGTATGAGTGGGAGTTTTTTAAACGCAGAGGGGCGCGAAGGTAAACGCAGAGGGGCGCAGAGTTTATGTTGATGCTGTTTGAATGAGAATTAATGCCGCCTTCTTCGCCTGGGATGCGGTTGACCAACTGCCTTCCATCATGGCAACTACAATCGCACCTTGTACAAGTAAAAGCAATTGTCTAGCTAATTGTTCTGGTGATGTCAAGGCTGCGGCTTGAGCGAGAGTTTTGATGTAGTGGTAAATCGCTTGTTGATGTTCTAGTGCTACTCGATACCCAGGATGGTCAGGATTAGCTAATTCTACGGAGGCGTTAATAAATGCACAACCTCGAAAATCTGGACTTTCAAACCATTCTCTTAAAGCGTCAAAGATTGCCAAAAGTTGTTTAGCAGGCTCAGAGGTTTGTTGTTCAACTGTGGTTTTCAGCCATCGACACCATTTTTCATCCTCTTGTCGCAACCAAGCTTCAATCAAAGCATCTTTTGACTTGAAATGATTGTACAGCGACATTTTTGCTACACCAGATTCCGCAATGATTCTGTCAATACCAACATTGCGAATCCCTTCTCTGTAAAACAAATCTGATGCTGTTTGCAAAATGCGATCGTAGACAGATTTACGTTTTGTTTTTAGTTTAGTCATCTACCTTAACCAAATCATGCTAAATCTCCCATCTATTCATACCGCAGTCATGCAAAAAGTTCCGTATCATTGGGCTTTAATTAAAGACTTCTTATCAAAAGAAGTAAGTTTAGAATTAACAGCCAATTTTCCCAAACAAGATTTTTGTCTATCAACAGGGGAGGGTTACGGCTATTATTGGGGAAAGATAATTGCTTCTAGTCAAGATATTCCTTTACTACTCAAATTTAAAGACGATCGCTGGCGACAACGGCTTGCAAAAGGAAAATTAACTTCTGATTTGAAACACCTCAGTCATGTATGGCGAAATTTAATAGAAGGACTATGGACAAATGCTTATCGCCAAGCGTTGGGAGATATGACTGGCTTAGATTTGACGGATTGTGTAATGGATATTGGATTTCGTCAATATAAATCAGGACATCAACATTTTCCCCATACAGATGAACCGAATAAAGTTTTAACTCATCTACTATTTTTCAATCAAAAATGGTCAGAAAATTGGGGTGGTTGTTTGCGGATTCTGAAAGACTCTGAGCCAGATTCAGCCTTTCAAGATATTTTACCTTTGAGCCACTCTTCAGTTGTGATTGTACGTTCTGATAATTCTTGGCACATGGTAACTCCGGTTACTTCTCCTATGTCTGAAAGTCGGTTGGCTTTACGAGTAGCTTTTTTTCGGAATGTTGAATGAATGCCTATTTTGGATAAGCCCAGTTATATAGCCCATCAGTATTTTTCTAGGAGCGGTTGATGATGAATCTAGGGTTCTACTATTTCACAAACATTATCAGACAATTTCTCCCTTTTATGCTGATTTTGTTGGTATTTGTCTCTTTTATTACCTCTGTGAGAGAAGTGCTTGGAGTTAATGTTTCTCCAGGGTTTTATCAGTCAAAGGAATTAGAATCTTTGATTGACTTTGTGTTTTTGTTTCCCGATTAGTTGAGGGTGGAAATTTAAACGCAAAGGGGCGCAGAGGTAAGCGCAAAGGGGCGCGGAGAGTTTTTGTAATTTTGAAATGTTGGGAGTTTTTAATTATGACTAATCCTGTGGAAGTTTTGCGATCGCGCTACGGTGAAATTCCTTTTGATTACAATATTCCCTGGAATGATTCTATCGGAACAATATTATCTCACCGTTCAGTCCGGTCTTATTTACCTGATCCTTTACCATCAGGAATTATCGAGTTATTAGTAGCTGCGGCTCAATCTGCGCCTACTTCTGCAAACTTGCAAAGCTGGAGTGTGGTAGCGGTTGAAGATGAAGAACGCAAACAAGAACTATATCGTTTTTCCAATAATCAAGCCCACGTCAAACAAGCTCCGGTATTCTTAGTATGGTTAGCCGATTTAGGTCGTTTGGCTCAAATTGCTGACAGTCGTGGACTAGCTCATGTTGCGTTGGAATATACCGAACTTTTGGTAAAAGCCATAGTCGATGCTTCCGTAGCAGCACAAAATGTCACTGTAGTTGCTGAGTCCTTGGGTTTAGGAACAGTATACATAGGCGCAATACGCAACCATACCCAAGAAGTCGCCACCTTATTGAACTTACCGCCTTTCGTCTTCCCCGTATTTGGACAGTGTTTAGGCTTTCCTAATCCTGAAGTTCAACCAGCAGTAAAACCGCGTTTACCCCAGCAAGCTATATTGCATCGGGAGACTTATAAATTAGCAGAACAAGAAGATGCGATCGCTCACTACAACGATATTATGAAACAGTTCTACACCGAACAAAAAATGAACGTTGCTGGTGATTGGTCAGAACACTCCGCCGAGAGAATCGCTACCCTAGACTATCTCAAAGGCTGCAAGAATTTGCGTGAGACTCTCAATAACTTCGGCTTCAAGTTATTGTAAATCCATACAGTAGGAAAACTGGGCTTTGAAAAGTCTTGAGCGTGGGTTTCCTGCGCTCAATTTTTTCGCTTAGATATCAAAATCCTTACCACAATCGCCTAATTGAGTAGGCATCAAAAGCAACATCAGCACTGATAATGGGAATCCCTTCTGCGATCGCCTGTGCAATTAACAAACGGTCGAAGGGATCACGATGATGCAACGGGAGGGTGGCAACAATTGCGAGATGGGGCATTTGAATGCTGAGTAAGTCAATACTATTCTGCTGTATCTGTTGTTCCACAAAAGTGTGAAGTGGTAAATTGAAGGTCAACTTGCCAAGACTACATTTGATTGCCATTTCCCAAACACTAGCAAAGCTTAAGCATTTCTCATTGTACTCATCTTCAATCAGTACCTTTGCGGTAGTGCTAAGTTGTGGACTATCAGTGACAAACCAGATAAATGTATGAGTATCAAGCAGAAATCTCATTCCATATATTCCTTGAAATCCTCAAGCGGTTCGTCAAAGTCCTCAGACATCCAGACTTGACCTTTTGCACTACCAGCCTTAGCAGGACGACGCTTTTGTACTGGTTCTACTACAGTCAGCTTTACTACAGGTTGATTATCTTTGAGGATGACAATTTCTTCACCCTGCAAAGCCGCTTCCACCAAACGAACTAACTCTTCTGATGCGTCTGCAATGGGTATTTGCATGATACACCACCTTTGAAAACTATGTCCTTATTCTATATTCTATGCTTTAATCTTCGGATTCCCTTACTTTCTTCTGGAGGAGTGATAGGAAACTGGGAACAGAAAAATTTTTGATCATTTTCCTGTGAAGGGTACTTGTACGTAAAAATTCAGTATATTATTTGAATAAGGATGTAAAAAGTTTTATGTGTATTCAGACAGGAGTTCCTTGTTATGCCCGATATATTTAGCTACAATCACTTGGTGAAGTAAAAAATCTTTGGAGGCATTACTTTGGCTAGATGGCGTGAGTACAATTTCTACTATGTGCTTCCAGACGGTAAAGTTCAGTATGGTGGGGCTTGGAAGCGTGACCGTTCCGAGTGGGTTAGTGATGAAGAGATTGCCCAGTCTATCCCTAAAGAAGCTTTAGCAGTCATCTATACAGAGGATGTTGAATCATTTGGTGGTTACGATAGTCACAAAAATGCCTGGGTACACTGGATAGATGACGATATTGAGACTAAGTTGCCAGGTGGTAGGGCTATAGTTGATAGCTTTATTCAACAGTTCAAATAGCTTAGGAATTGCATCAAACTT
>JBODRP010000194.1:0-10434 GCA_050633005.1 Trichormus sp.
GAAGAAAATAACAACATCCAAAAGTCTGCCACCGTTGATTCTAGAGAAACTGCACCCGTTTCTAATTACAGACGACGGAGACGCAGCCTACCACAACAAGAGACTGCACCTGTCAACACCAACACCCCTACTACAAAACCATCACCAGAAGCCAACACAGAAGCATCCCTCAACAGCAATGGAGCAAAATCTCCTGTTTCACCCCAGACAACGGCTTCACCATCCCTAGTAGAGCAACTAAGGGAAATTCGCTCCTCTCGCAAAGCTAGCCCCAGCGACTCTGGTAAAACCTCCCCATCCTCTGATAGCCAAAATTCTACCCCTGCCCCCAGTGAGAAACAACCTCAACCTGTAGTAGTACCAACTGTACCCGCTACAGAATCCAAAAATACAGAGTCTTCTTCTGTGGTAGTGCCAACCGTGGAAGTTAAGCAAAATTCTGCGACTGATAACCCACCGGCAAAAGTAGCACCTCAGAAAAACGACAAGCTGTCAGATAACCAAGGTGGGGATAGGTAGGAAGCAGGGGGTAGAAGGCTAGGCTCTCAGCTTTGATGAGATTTACCCATTTTTTATTCATACAGATTTGGTGGCATCAAATGAGTAATAAGTAATATTTAATTTATTCAATTTGAGGATATTTTTAAGAATAAAAATTTAATTAATTATAAGAAATAAATGGAGAATCGTCATTAAATCCTTTTGACCGTATTGAAGATGACGAGTACGATATAAATTTGGTGTTTTTCCAAAACCAGGCTCAACAATCCAATCTTCTTTCAAAGATATATCACATTTATATTTATTCAGGCGATCGCAAATCAAATCAATACACTCAGAAACCTTGCCATCAATCACAAAACCTAGCATTGCTGCATAGTCATGACCTATGCTGTAAGTTCCTACAACAAATCTTTTTACACCCTCTAAAACGTACTTTGTCCCTAAATCTCTATCTGGTTTCGTACTGCTTATTTTCTTACACTCTATACCAAAGTAATCCTCAAGACTATTGAATGAATAAATCATTTTAAAATCTATGAAACCATCTGGCTTCAAGCTCTTATCAGAACGTCTTGTTGCTGCTTCATTCTCAATTCTTGGTGGCCCATGTATACCCCGGCGTTCCTTTTCAGCCCACATCTCATTATGTAATGCTCCAGCAATAGTATCTTCATCACATTGATTATTAATTTCTGGTTTTTGGCATACTTGAATCCAAGCTGCTTGGATAATATCAAATACTGTGGCAATAATGTCTTTTCGTTTAATAAATGATGGTTGTCCAACAGCACCTGAATCATCCAATGGCAACATAATTTAACGATTCCTAAAATGTTCAGCTAAAACAGTATCAGCATCATTCAACCCAGCAGAACGAGTCCAGTAACGCAGTTGAGCAGGTTTAATAATATACAAATTTTCACCGATATAGATTCTGGCATTTCGGCGCGTAAAAACGCGGTCAGCCAATTGTGGCGGTACTTGTTCCGCAATGCTTTTCAGCACAGTCACCAAATCCGCAGCCTGAACAGTTTGTATAACTGGCTCACGAGCTGGATATGGTACTATGCTAAATTTAACCACCTGTAATGGTGCTTTAGGAATACTCAATATCTCAGCAACTATACTTCTTTCGTTAAGTGTTTGCAGAAAGGGTTTAATAACACTCATGAATTGTATAGCATAGGCTTCTAAATCAGCAGCTAATGGACTTCTTAGTGCTGTAGATTGCTCACGATTCATATACCAATCAATCGTGATTTGCGTAGTATCTTCAACTAAAACACGCTCATGATCCTCTAAACCGTAGAGATTAAATACAGCTTCATCAAGTTGTTTTTTTAAATCTCTCTCAACAGATTTATTGGGAGATTCACGCAATCTACCTTCTATTTCAATAATTTGATTAATAAATCTTTCGTTATCTTTATTTGGTTTAGGAACACAAAGACGTTCTAAATCTTGTGTTTTTATTTCCTTGCGCTCAATACCCCATGAAGAAGCTGTTAAGAATAAAAAATAACTGGTTATTGAAGAATTTATAATACCGTTTAAGTAGTGAGCTAAGTGGACTTTATTTTTTGCAAAAGAAATACCTGAATACCTTTGTGTGTAAACAATATCTTCCTGACTAAAAGCAGAAAATGCCTCATTCCCATCAATACTTTGTGAAATTATAACCAATGGAGCTTTATAAATTTGCGAATCCCTTGGCGACTCCATTGTTGCAGGTGGTAAGTCTAGTTCGTTTAAATCAATTTGATATCTAGGCATTTTGCTAGAAGCTAGACATTTTTTGTCCATCAATTCTTGCGGAACTTTACGATGATGTCCATACTTAAATCCATTCTTAGGTGGATTTCCTACAACTTGTTCAATGTTTGGAAAATTTTCCAATTTTTGGAGCAGATGTATATCTCTAGCACTACCCCAAGTAGCAACTTTCAGCATATCTGAGTCGCAAGCTGTGCTAAAAACTGGTAGTTTTTTAATATGCTCTGTTCCAATTTCAACAATGCCATGTCGTCGAAAATCTATAGAACGATCTGGACATACAAAGTAAAAATAATCTCTTTGATCTGAAGGTTTACCTTCTGCTATTAAAATGATTGGTGGAGCTTCAGAGTTAGGGAATAAATTATCTCTGTAGAGCTTAGATAGATTTACTATGATTTTGGGTTTATATCTCATCAACAAAGATTTTTTTGCTTTTTTCGCTGCTGTGTCATTGCTAAAAAAACGCTTACCATGCAAAATTAAACCAATGCAAGTTTTATCATTAACAAAGTCGCCAATACGCCATAAAAATGCTTGGTCTGGAGGTGTACCATAAGCTGTAGGATATCCATCTGGATAACCCGAATCAGGACGCTTACGCTGACAATATTCTTCTGCTGAATTATTTAATTTAGGTTTTGTCCAAGGTGGATTACCAACGATTGCACTAAATTGTTTATGTGCAAATTGTTCTATTTGATTAAATTCTGCTTTTTCATCAAATGCGTTACTGGCAAATAAATTCTTACCTATCAGCCTTTGAAATTTTAAATCATCTGTTAATTGACGATGTTGTTCTAATTCATAATCTAATTCCAAAGCAGTAAGGTAAAGACTAAAAGCAGCAATCTGAACTGCTTCTGGATTAATATCTACACCATAAATTTGATTGTAAAGAGTTTCACGAATTAGGTGGCGAGTTGGTGATTCTCCATTAGCCCAACGCTTAACGACTAATCTCCGCAAAGATTCAACTAGAAACACACCTGAACCACAAGCCAAATCTAGAACTTTAGCATTACCATCAAGTTCTTTAAATACTTCAGAAAGTACCAAATCTACTAAATTTATAGGTGTATAGTGGGTACTATTTTCTTTTGCTGATTTTGAATCAGTAGCATGAATAAAACTTTCATAAATTGAACTAATTAATTCTATAGGTATGACTTTGAAATCATAAGCCCGCCATAGACGTTTTTGACCTGTTGCTATTTCTTCTACACCACCTATTAAACTTTGTACAATTTCAAGATGCTTTTTATCTACAGCACTCCTTTCTTCTGGATAAATAGGAAATAAATCTCCATTAAAAATTGTTTGTAACCACTCAAATAACTCATAAGTCGCAAATTTATCATTTAGCAGTTCATTAAATGAACCTACCCCAAAACGATTATTAAAAAATTCTTGATTTAAAATATCTCTATCTTGTAGATAAGCAACAAAAATAGAACGTATTAATAGAGCATGGGCATATTGTCGGTGTAATTTTTTTTCTTTTGTTAATTTCTCTTCAGCCTCATTCAAATCTTTTACCAGAACTGAATCTACTCTCTGTTGGCGATCAATTTGCTTTGCTTTTTGCCAAAATTCACCTGATTCAATTTGCAAACGACTAGCGAATTGATTCATGTGTTTCAAGTCGCTTTCAGTAGTTTCAAATCTATCGATTAAATGTCGATTTGGATCATTTTCATCTTGTTCTGTGGGTTGAGAATAACAATTATAAAGTAATACCTCATCAGGTGTAATCACCCACAACATCGGGGCTAAACCATGATTCCAAGATAGTTTATGTAGTTTAGCTAACTCTCTAGGGTTAGGTTCTTTTAATTGAGTAAAATAAATACAAGGTGAACCAGACAATTCATAGATGGCTGTAGCGTTAATTTGTTCAGTATCAATTACAGCACTATATTTAATGCGCTTTTCTAAATACTGGTTATTATTGCGAATATCTTCCGCTTCTGTAACTCCTGTAGTAGGCACACCATCACGATAGAAGCCAGTATGTGCCATTACTCGCTGGTATATTTCATTTACAGCTAAATTAGAACTCATTACTGGTTGCTCCTTGTGATTCTTATATGTATTTCTCTTACCCCTTCAAAACTACTCCTGTTCGTTTCTCAAAATCTAAAACATGATGTTTCTCTGCTTCTCTGGCTAATTCTGTAATTACATCTCCAATCTCTCCAATTTCATTAATTACAACTTGACCCTTATTTTTTCCAGAAGTTTCTAAAACCATCAAACCAAAATCTTGCATATCTTCAATTAAATAAAGTTGGGAATTAACAAAAACAAGACGATGCTTAAAAAAAGAATACTCATAATTTCTTGATTGTAAAAAGTATAAAACTTTTCTAATTTCTTGTAATGAAAGCTTCTGTCTTAATCTTTCAATAGTTTTGATTTCTAGAATTTGTTGCCATTTATAAACGACTTTAGGGTGCTGAGGATTACCAAACTTTTCTGGCACTACCAACTCAGTTCTATCTAAGTAGCTTAGTCTGCCAGAGCTTATGCCAGTTAGAGCGATGGTTTCTTGTCTAGTAAATCCACTAGCCATAAAAGGTTGTTTACTCCATCGAAATACAGCGATGTTTTGTTTAAAAACTACTTTAAATTTTAAACACTTGTTTCAAACATACCCCAAAACAAGATGTTTTTAAATTTTTGTTTAAAAACTGTTAACTTTACTGCACTGTCTCCCTGACTCGTAGCCTAACCCCAAACCCCTGAGGATACCTCTGCACCGCCTCCACCAAAGGGTAAACCTGCAAAAACCCAAGTTCCATAGATTCAACGCCCCTCCCAAGGTCGCTTTGAAACGTAAGGCTGCCTAAGAATGCCACTCCTCATCAGGTTATGACCGGAGAATCGGTGCAAGGTCATTTAATATAACGTCAGTTCGGGTTAAGACGATTTCGCTGCTAGTTATAGGAAATAATAGGAGTTTCAGGCAACGATAGAATCATTGTTTCAGCTTATCCCAAACTCAGGTTAATTACTAAAAGTTCTCGAATTTAGCGATCGCGGTTTTCATTTTATCGATCACCTCATCCACAGGGATAGCTCCCAATTCTCCAGAAGCACGGGTACGAATGCTTAAGGTATTGGTTTCCACTTCCTTTGCACCGATGACTGCCATTACAGGGATTTTATCCTTTTCGGCGTTGCGAATCAATTTACCAAGGCGATCGCCACTCGTATCAACTTCCACACGCATACCCACAGCACGCATCTTTGCTGCCACATCTTTGGTAAAGTCTAACTGTGCTTCACCCACAGGTAACAATCTCGCCTGCACTGGTGCTAACCATAAGGGGAAATCTCCCGCATACTCTTCAATTAAGATCCCAATTAGCCGTTCTAGAGAACCAAACGGCGCACGGTGAATCATCACTGGGCGTTTACGACTGCCATCTTCTGCCACATATTCTAAATCAAAGCGTTCTGGCAAGTTGTAATCTACCTGTACAGTTCCCAACTGCCATTCTCTTTCTAAGGCATCACTGAAAATAAAGTCGAGTTTCGGCCCATAAAATGCCGCTTCTCCAATACCTTCAAAGTATTCCATTCCCAGTTGCTGCACAGCACGGCGAATTGCACCTTCCGCTTGATTCCACACCTCATCCGAACCAATGTATTTATCACTAGCTGGATCTCGGAAACTCAGTCTAGCTTTAAAATTCTTCAGTTGCAGACTTCTAAACACCGATAAAATTAAATCTACTACATTCAGAAATTCATCGTCTAACTGTTCTGGAGTCACAAACAAGTGGGAATCATCCACAGTAAAACCGCGCACTCTAGTTAAACCGCCCAATTCTCCTGACTGTTCATAGCGGTAGACAGTACCAAATTCAGCCAAGCGCATCGGTAATTCCCGATAGGAACGCAACTCACTCTTGTATATTTGGATATGAAAAGGACAGTTCATCGGCTTGAGAACAAAACCTTGTTCTTGTACCGCCGCCGCTTCGTCTTCCGCCATCAGAGGAAACATATCTTCTTTATATTTTTGCCAGTGTCCAGAGGTTTTAAATAAATCGACTCTAGCAATGTGGGGGGTAACTACAGGCAAATAACCCCGTTTGAGTTGTTCCTGTTTGAGAAAGTCTTCTAAGATACTGCGTAACAAAGTCCCTTTGGGTGTCCACAAAGGTAAACCCGGCCCTACTTGATCTGAGAAGATAAATAAACCTAATTCTTTACCGAGTTTACGGTGATCACGCCGTAATGCTTCTTCCTTGCGTCGCTTATACTCAGCTAATTGTTCAGGAGTTTCCCAAGCAGTAGCATAAATCCGTTGCAATTGGGCTTTGGTTTCATCCCCACGCCAATAAGCACCCGCAACACTTTCTAATTCTATGGCTTTGGGGTTGAGTTGGCTAGTGTTTTCTACATGAGGCCCTGCACATAAATCCCACCACTCATTCCCCAGGTGGTAAATTGTGATGGGTTCTGCTTTAATATCCCCCAGGATTTCTAATTTGTAGGGTTCTTTGATTTCCTGGATACGGCGTTCTGCTTCCTCGCGGCTGACTTCTTCCCGAACTACTGGCAGTTTACGATTGATAATTTTCACCATCTCTTTTTGGATGGCTTTGAGATCCTTATCGCTAAATGGTTCTGGATTATCAAAGTCGTAATAAAATCCATTTTCAATCCAGGGGCCGATTGTCACTTGCGCTTTAGGAAACAGCTTTTGTACTGCCATTGCCATCACATGGGAAGCGGTATGGCGAATCTTCTTTAACTGTTCTGATTCGCTGGTACGCGGTAAATACATTTTTTCAGGTTGTGGTGATGGGTTGGGAGCTTGATTAGGCGACATTGGCTGCTGAACCATTGGCTTAAGTACTTGCAATTTTGACACTCCGTCGCCGTAGAACGGCGAGGATTCTTGGGCTAATCACTGCCCTTTGAGGATTGCTCCCTACTGAGGTCTTACACGATTATGTCTAGTCCGAGCCTACTAGAATATCACTTGTTATCTAGTCGCCCTTTTAGTGGACTACTCCCCAAGCGTTTACCTATTTCAAGGTACGTTTGCGTATGCCCTAC
Organism: Trichormus sp.; assembly: GCA_050633005.1. Lineage (GTDB taxonomy): Bacteria > Cyanobacteriota > Cyanobacteriia > Cyanobacteriales > Nostocaceae > Trichormus. Next base: position 7,354 of record JBODRP010000194.1, read on the forward strand.
GCTACGTGGATTACTCCAAATGCTTTTAAATTTTCGACATCTGTTTAAATGCCTTCACTGTTTTACGAGTTATCGTGGCTCGTTGCCCCTAAAGTTTATGCCTGAAAGTGCTGCACTATTTCAGCAGAATTTTCACCATGACACAGGAATTTCACCTTGGCTTCCCAATTATACCAAAAAGCCGTCCTTCTAGGACGGGGCTTTAGACTAGGCTGTTGACTCTGTGGCTTTTTTGGGGTGTGGGGTGTAGGGAAATTAACTATGGACTACTTAAGTTTATTAATCACCTGAGCAACATCCACACCAGTAGTTTGACGTAGCTGCTCGATTAAAGAAGCCATTTTAGCTACATTACTACCGTTAGCAGCATCAATCACAGTTAAATTTTCTACTTGTACTTCAGGTACTCCCGTAGCCATGATTTTTAATAGAGGTTCTAGCTTTTGAAAGATAAAAATTTCTTGTGCCGATGTGCCTGCATTTTGCCAGGATTGGGCTAAACGTTGCGTTCCTGCGGCTTGGGCTTTGCCTTCTTCGATGATTTTGGCTGCATCTCCTTTGGCATAGGCGATCGCTCTTTGACATTCCGCCTCGGCTGGGGCAATGACATCAGCTTTTAGTTGGTTTTCTACTTGTTTAATCCGTTCAGTTTGCACTGCTACTTCTGCTTGCACTTTCGCAATATGGGCATTAACTACCGATTCCACCTCTGCAATCACAGCTGTGCGTTTGGTGAGTGCATCCCTAACTCTGCGTTCTGCTTCCGCTTTCGCAATTTCTAAATCCCGTTCAATCTGTCTGAGTTTGGTAATGCGATTATTCTCCGAAGCCTTAATTATCGCCTCAGCTTTCGCTTGAGCTTCTGCTATGCGTGCATCTCGTAACAATTCTGCCTGTTGCTTGCGTCCAATAGAATCTAGATAGCGTACCTCATCAAAGATATTCTTAATTTGCAGGTTATCTAATACTAAGCCCAACTTTTCTAAATCTTCCTCAGCTTCATCTAGCAAGGTTTTAGCAAAAGTGATTTTATCTTCATTCACCTGTTCTGGTGTGAGATTCGCTAATACCCCCCGCAGATTTCCCTCCAATGTTTCCTTAGCTAATTGTTCAATATCCTTACGAGTTTTCCCCAACAGTCGCTCAATTGCGTTGTGAATTGTTGGCTCTTCACCAGCAATTTTGATATTTGCCACCCCTTCCACCGTCAAGGGAATCCCACCTTTTGAGTAGGCATTAGACACACGCAATTCGATAATCATGTTAGTCAAATCCATGCGGAAAGTTTTTTCCAACAAAGGGACTTGAATACCACTACCACCCTTCACCAAGCGATAACCAACTGATCGCTTATCATCAATAGCAGTCCGACTACCGGCAAAAATTAGCACCTCACTGGGCTGACAGATATAGTACAAATTGCGAATTACCCACCAACCTGCGGCAGTTCCAGTACCAAAAATTCCTAAAAGTAAAGCGATAATTTCCATTTTTCTCAGTTATTAGATTTACTCTGACTTTTTTAATTTTGAATTTTGTAGCTTGCTACTCTCCGAGTTATCGGAAGGAGTACCCGTAGGGTATTTTGAATTGATATTACTCCCCACTCCTCAAAGTTCCCGCGACATCAATACCCAGGCTACGATTGACGTTTTCTAGGAATTGCAGGACGATTTCGGGGTAAATATTTACTAAACTGGCTACAGATTTGCCCTCGCCGTTATCAATTACATTCACCTTCTCTAGTTGAATGCGTTTGGGAATCTGTACTGCTTCTTGGAGAACGGTTTCAATTTGTTGAATGAGGAACAATTTGGCAGCATCGTTACCAGTTTCCTGCCACACTTGTGCCAATATATCGTTCACTAAAGCGGCGGCTTTGGCATTTTCTTCTAAAAAGGCTGCTTCTCCTTTGGCGCGGAGTTCTTGGGCTTGGCAGTGGGCTTCTGCGGGAAGAATTTCATCGGCTTGTAGGCGTAAGCGTTCTAATTCCGCCCGCAGTGCTTGGAGGACTTGTTCGGCTTTGGCTTTCTTTTCTTGAGCAGCAGCCGTGGTAATCTCTTCTTCAGATTTAGCTTTTTGTTCTAGCTTGGCTTTAATTTTGCGGAGTTCGTTTTCTTTCTCCAACACGATAATTTTGTCTTGTGTTTGGGCAACTTGGGCGTATTCTTCAGATTGGGCTTCGATTTGTTCGGCTTGTGTGAGCGCATTTGATTCGGCAATTTGTGCATCTCGAATTATCAAGGCGATTTGTTTACGTCCCCAGGATTTGAGATAGTCTACGTCATCAGACACACTTTGAATTTTCAAGGTGTCTAACTGCAACCCTAATTTACTCAAGTCACGGCTGACATCGGAGGCGATACGCTGGGCAAAACTGAGGCGATCTTCGTTGAGTTCTTCTGGTGTGAGGGTAGCCACTACACCCCGGAGATAGCCTTCTAGAGTTTCGCGGGAAACACGGGCTAATTCTGAGTGATCGTGATCTAAAAAGCGTTCAATTGCATTACCGACAACATTTGGATCTGTGGAGATTTTCACATTGGCGATCGCTTGAATATTTAAGGGCGTTCCCCCCTTAGCATAAGCATTCCGCACTTCCACTCTTACCGGCATGGTAGTTACATCCATGCGTTTGATAGTTTCTAGTATGGGAATCCGAAAGGCTCGCCCACCTAGTAAAACTCGATAACCTATCTCTTGTCCATATTTAGTTCGCCATTTGCGCCCCGATAAAATCAAGATTTCATTGGGTTTACAAATACATAAAAAAGCCCTGGTAAACCACACAAATACAATTACACTAAAGATAGATAAAGCCACAGGAATACTAGTATAAAGTAGGCTTTCAATACCATTATTTTCTCTACTAGTATCAATTGTATTTACATCAACTTGAGCTACTGTAACAGTACCTAATTCTTGTTTAAAGTTCATAGTCATTAGTCCAGAGAAAGTGAAGATTTAAATAATCCTTTTGCCCCCTTCCACCCCCGTTTTCAAACACTAACCACCCAAACCTTATTGCCTTCAATTCTCACAATCACAACAGAATCACCTTGCTTAAACTCATGAATTTCG
>JBODRP010000195.1:0-10349 GCA_050633005.1 Trichormus sp.
TGATTACCTACTCTATTCTTCTGTTGTTTTTTTACTACTTTTTCAGCAAGCCCTAGCTAATTCTCAAATTCATGCTCTCACTCTTACTCAACTTCAGCGTGTAGAAGAACAATCACAATTAGCAAAAGCTGGATTTCGTGACTTAAAGAAAAACTATAGCCGACTGCTACAAAATGAAAAAATGGCTGCTTTAGGTCAATTGGTAGCAGGTATTGCCCATGAAGTTAATAATCCTATTAACTTTATTGCTGGTAATCTTGTTCATGTGATTAACTACAGTCACAGCTTGCTGGAAATGATCAATTTATATCAAAAATATTATCCCCAGCCAGTAGATGAAATTACCAATGCAATTGCTGACAATGAATTAGAGTTCATGATTGATGATTTACCTCATCTTTTAAAGTCTATGCAGCTTGGTTGCAAACGCATTACTCAAATTGTCCTTTCCCTGAGAAATTTTTCCCGTTTAGATGAATCTGATAGAAAAACAGTCGATATTCATGAAGGTATTGATAGCGCGCTAATCATCTTACGCAGTCGCCTGCAAAATCACACACACAATCAAACTATTAGCATTATTAAAGAATATGGAAACTTGCCTTTAGTAGATTGTTATCCTGGTTTGTTAAATCAGGTATTTATGAATATTCTGGCTAATGCTATTGATGCGTTGCAAGAGTCAATAGAAAACAATATGAAACCATCGATTAAACCAGAAATTCGTATTCGTACTGAAAATATTAATAATCAGCAAGTCATGATTCGCATAGCGGATAATGGCAATGGTATGCCTGAAGATGTGAAAAACAGATTATTTGAGCCGTTTTTTACAACAAAACCTGTGGGTAAAGGTACGGGATTAGGGCTATCTATCTGTCATCAAATTATTGTAGAAAAACACCAGGGAAAGATGTATTGTGTATCCACTGAGGGAAAAGGGGCTGAGTTCATCATTCATATTCCCGTCAATTGCACTAGCTGATAGTAGTGATTTTAACCAAGAATATTATGCTGAAAAAAATGACAGTTAGCATGATGGTGCTGACAGTGCTAGGAAACCTGGTATGGACATCAAGTGTTAAAGCGAATTTCAACGGTAAACTCACCGTAGAAATTGATGGCTTGAAAAATCAAAAGGGGCAAATCTGCGTGAATTTATTTGCTAGTAGCCAAGGATTTCCTAGCGATCGCCAACGTGTAGTCAGCAATCAGTGTAGTAAAATTAGCACAAGTCCCGTACAATTTACCTTTGAGAATTTAAAAGCAGGTAGTTATGCTGTCGCTGTAATTCACGATCAAAATAGCGATCGCACCCTGAATCGAAATAACTTAGGTATGCCCATCGAAGGCTTTGGTTTTTCCAGAAATCCCGAAGTTCGCACCAAAGCACCCAAGTTTAGCGAAGCTGCTTTTGTTTTAGCAGGGCCTAATACCAATATTCAAATTCAGTTGAAGTATTTTTAGGGCATTGGGCTAATCAATTCAAAATTCAAAATACCCTTACGGGTTCGCGGTAGCGTCTCGTCAGAGAAGCAAGCTACAAAATTCAAAATTAAGGAATTTTGGGGAATGGGGCATTGGGCATTGGGCATTGGGCATTGGGCATTGGGGTAAATATTTCTCCCCTGCCTGCCCTGCCTCCCCTGCTCCCCCTGCTTCCCCTGCACCCCTGCCCCCTGCTCCCCACACTCCCCACACCCCATTTTTGATCGTTGACTGTTGACAAATGACTATTAAAATGGTCAGCATATTTTGCTTGTTGTGTTGCTCATGACCATTACTAAACGTTATCTACCAAGGTGGATAAGTTTTCCTAAAAATCCTACTCTTTCCCAAAGATTAATGATTATTGGGTTAGGGATTACTTTATTCTTCATTTTTCTGGCTTTCTTTGCGCCTGTACTCCAAGGTTGGGGATGGTTACAAAATCCAAAAGAATTTCTCTCGAACCCCATACAAGAAGCACCATCTGCTAAATATTGGTTTGGTACTAGTCGTTTAGGACATGATGTGTTTTCCCGGACGATATTTGGCGCACAAGCAGCTTTGCAGGTGGTGATTTTAGCTACAGCTTTGAGTATGGTGGTTGGTGTACCTCTGGGGATGTTGAGTGGCTACCTCGGTGGTAGGTTAGATAAGGTGTTGCTGTTTTTGATGGATAGTATCTACACCTTACCAGGGCTTTTGCTTTCGGTAACACTGGCGTTTGTGGTGGGGCGGGGAATATTAAATGCTGCGATCGCAATTAGTATTGCATACATCCCTCAATATTACCGAGTTGTCCGTAATCATACGGTCAGCGTCAAGACAGAAGTTTTTATTGAAGCGGCACAAGCAATGGGTGCTTCTACTTGGATTGTATTATCTCGCTATCTGTTTTTGAACGTCATTCAAAGCGTACCTGTACTTTTTACCCTCAACGCCGCCGATGCCATTTTAGTATTAGGTGGTTTGGGTTTTTTAGGGTTAGGTTTACCGGAAGAAGTCCCAGAATGGGGATACGATTTAAAACAAGCTCTAGAAGCCTTACCCACAGGTGTCTGGTGGACTACCCTTTTCCCTGGTTTGGCGATGACTTTGATGGTGGTAGGGTTATCACTACTAGGTGAGGGGTTAAATGAATTTGTCAATCCTCGATTACGGGGAGAAAATGGAAACCGAAAATAGTCAACTTATGACAGGGGACTTCAAAATTCAAAACTTGTTTTTTGAATTTTGGGTTTTGCATGGGAAACATAGTTTATTAATGACTGAGAGACGAGAGTGAAAGATAACATTTCTTTAATTGCGGCGGCGGCTGGTGGGTTTATGCTTTCTGTGGCTTTGGCGGGGATTTTACACGGTGCGCCGGTGAATGCTTGGCGGGAACAATCTAGTTTCAGTCCCAGTATTGCTACTGATTTAAAACTGACGACTAAAAATAGCGATAATTTAAGATTTTTTGATGGAGAAGCACACAAAAGCTAATATGCTTTTTTAAATTACCCTGAAATGGGGAATTTTAATCAGCTTTAACTAAGCTTAAGCTGATAATTTGTGGTGTGAGGAATGAAAAGTGGGTAATTCTCAAGTAATTGGGATTGACTTGGGGGGAACGGCGATAAAATTGGGGCGATTTAGTCAAGATGGTAGTTGTCTGCAATCTTTAACTGTCGCCACTCCCCAACCGGCGACACCGGAAGCGGTGTTTGCTGTCATGGTGGATGCGATCGCGCAAATTGACGAGGATAATCAAACTATAGCTATTGGTGTGGGTACTCCTGGCCCAGCCGATGCTCAAGGACGCATTGCTCAAATTGCCATTAATTTACCAGGATGGCAGAATATCCCCCTAGCTGATTGGTTAGAGGCTAAAATTGGTAAGCCAACTATTATTGAGAATGATGCTAATTGTGCGGGTGTGGCTGAGGCTTGGTTAGGTGCAGGTCGTCAATTTCAAAATTTTATTCTGTTAACCTTGGGTACTGGTGTCGGCGGTGCTATTATCCTCAACGGTAATTTGTTTGTGGGACATCAAGGTGCAGCTGGAGAATTGGGTTTAATTACACTCCAACCTGATGGGCCAATATGTAAAAGTGGTAATTTAGGCTCTTTAGAACAATACACCTCAGTTAAAGCCATTCGTCGCCTGACGGGTCAAGAGCCTGTAGAATTAGGAATGCTAGCACAGGCTGGAGATGCCAAGGCTTTAGCATTTTGGCAAGAATACGGCAGATATTTAGGTATTGGTTTAACTAGTTTGATTTATGTTTTAACACCAGAAGCAATTATTATTGGTGGTGGTGTTAGTGGTAGCTTTGAGTTTTTCTTCCCCAGTATGAAGGCAGAAATTGAACAGCGAGTTATGCCAACATCTCGTGCAGGCTTACAAATTCTGCCAGCACAATTGGGTAACTCAGCCGGGATGGTAGGTGCTGCTAAGTTGGCATGGCAACGGGCAGGGGGAAAATGAGTAATGAGTAATGAGTAATGAGTAATGAGTAATGAGTAATGAGTAATAAGTAGTGAGTAATGAGTAATGAGTACTAAGTAATGAGTAATGAGTAATGAGTAATGAGAGATGATTTATAAAGTAAAGCTGAAATTGTAGTGGCGTGTCTAGCCTTAAATGTTGCAAAAAAATTGTAGGTTGGGTTGACGTAAGGAAGCCCAACACCAATATCTATGTTGAGTTTCCGAGTTCATTTTGGGTTTCACTGCGTACCACTTCCCTTTCCCTTCTCTACGAGAGGCTGCGCCAACGGGACGCTCTGCGAACGTGGAAGCAAGCTACAACCCAACTTACATCTAAATGCACTATTTTAGTCTAGAGACGCTAATACGGTGCGTTAGGGCTAGATATCATTTCCTTACATAGCCGTAACACAACTGTGAAACGGAGAGGGGGGGATTCGAACCCCCGTTGAGTTTCCCCAAAACGCATTTCGAGTGCGTCACCATCAACCACTCGGACACCTCTCCAGGTATAAAATCACGGGTTTGAGTCTGTTGAGAAGTTCAAACCTAGTCAATTTAGGAAACTACTGAAACAAAGTTTCCTCTTGTCATAATAGCATCTCTCAACCCAGAGCGATCGCTGCTATGTTGGTGACTCAATCTAGTAGTAGCATTTACCAAGCATCTTTACACAAAAAATTCATACAACTGTCATCTCTGCGTCAAATGCTTATGTAACATTTAATCCAGGCTAAAAGATCAGCTATGTACGAAGGTAGGATTTCCTGCCTTTTATCTATTTTTTTAAGTCAAAACTAAGTTATCTCGGTGTATGACTGTTTCTGCACCGACATAACCCAATATTGTGGCGATATCTCTAGAATGACATCCACGAATCTTGTGTAAGTCGCTGCTACTATAGTTAACTAATCCTCTGGCAATCTCTTGACCATTGGTGTGACATAATTGTACAGCATCTTGAGCGTCAAATTCACCTTCAACAGCTTGAATACCAGCTGGTAATAAAGATTTACCTGCTTCTACAATAGCAGCGATCGCCCCCGTATCTAAGTATAATTTCCCGGCAGGTACAAGACCATAGGCAATCCAGCGTTTGCGGGCTGAGGTTGGTTCTGGTTGGGGTTGAAAATGCGTACCGATGCTTTCCCCTTCTAAAATTTTTTCGATATTTTGGGGGTATCTTCCCTGGGTAATTACGGTACGTACTCCTGCGGCAATGGCAATTCTGGCGGCAGAAATTTTTGTTACCATGCCACCAGTACCCCATTGAGAACCTTGAGAGCCTGTTTGTATTTGTAATTCTGCCAATTCTTTCATACTACTGACTAAAGAAATTGGTTGAGCGTCAGGCACAGAGCGAGGATCGGCAGAGTATAATTTATCGACATCGGTGAGCAAAAATAACCAATCTGCTTCTACAAGGCTAGCTACCAATGCTGAGAGGGTATCATTGTCCCCAAATTTGAGTTCATCCACGGCGACAGTATCATTTTCATTGACTACAGGGATAACTCCTAATGCCAGCAGTTCCCCAAACGTGTTGTAAACATTGAGATAGCGACTACGCTGTACTAAATCGCTGCGAGTCAGTAAGACTTGAGCAATGGGTTGTTGCAAAGTGGTAAATAAGTCATCATACACCCGCATTAATCTGCCTTGTCCAACGGCTGCCACTGCCTGTTTAAGCGCGATCGCTTTCGGACGTTCCGTTAAACCCAAACGCGCACAACCCACTCCCACCGCTCCTGAAGATACTAAAATCACCCGATTCCCCTGTTGTCTTAAATAAGTCAGGGTTTCTGCTAAAGTGGCGATCGTGGAAAGTGCGAGTTGTCCAGTCTGCGGTTGAGTAAGGCTAGATGTGCCGATTTTGACAACAATTGTTTTGGTCATTAGTCAACCCCTGCGGGGAGTTAAAAATTCAAAATTCAAAACTAAATAGCAAAACGCCAGTCCTTCTATAAGTGAAGGCTGACGCTTTACTAGTTTATATTTATTTGTTATCTTCTAGGGTCTTTTTTGGCTGACCCCATGTTATTAATACCTATATTCTCCGATTTTGTCTCCATAGTGATTTTTTTTAATTATTTTTTTAGATTTCGATTTTTTAAGCATTTATCAATCTTTGTGAACTTTTGTGTGATTGGAGATAATCGAAGCTCCCAGCATTTCTGAAAACCAAACTTCAAAGTTGCGAATAGGATGGGAACGCAAAGCTGCATCAGGATGGACAATAGGTTCTACCAAGATTGTAAACATACCTAAACGATTTCCAGCCAAGACATCAGTAAATAAGCGATCGCCCACCATCCCCACTTGATGCACAGGTAAATCCATTGCTTGGAGTGCAGAACGGATTTTTCTGCGGGAAGGCTTGGCTGCACCTAGGTAATATGGCAGATTCAGAGAGCGCGCAATGCTACCAATCCGTGCTTCGCTCAAATTATTGCTCACCAACCACAAAGATGTGCAGGTACGTACTTGCTCTACCCATTCCCTGAGTTCTGGGGAAGCTGCACCTACTCGAATCGGCACTAAGGTTTCATCTACATCCAACACCAGTCCTTTCAAGTGATAATGTTGAATCATCTCTGGTGTTAGGTTTAATACAGAACCATTCAAAATCAAATCAGGCTGTAAGAACTTGTTCCAAGTCATATTCAATAGTTAATAGTCATTAATCATTAATCATTATCTCCCCTGTTCCCCTACTCCCCTGATCTTGATTTTCAGACTAACTTAATTGCATATCAAAGCCACCATAAGCCATGATAACTGCTTGACCTTGGCATGAGAATTTGTCTATTCTATGGAAAATTATTAATTAAAAATTTAAAAATGCGAGATTTTAATTTTTAATTGTCAACTTCTCATCTTATTCCACTTCGTTAAAGAGTTGCTCTTCTAAAAGCGGCTGCACTTGGCGAAACTCTTCTGGAGACAGTAATACAGGTTCACCTGTTTTAGATAATCTCGCAAAAAATAGCAGAGGATCAACAGGTGTATAAATTGAGTACTCCTGCTCTTGATCATAGAAAGTAGTGAGTAATTGCAATTGCTCTGGTTCTAAATCAGCTTCTTCTTCTTCGATTTCTAGAGTAAAAAGTTCTCCATCTTCTACTGGTGGTAAATCGCCAGCAACTGTCAAAGCGTAAGCAGTGTTTTTGAGTACCAAGTTTTGCTCGGCTAAGACAGCTTTAGCTGTACTAAAAATTTCGTCAATGATGGCATCATCTTCTACTAGAACTGCTTCTTCTTCCTCTTCTTCTCCTTGCCAAGCAAAAATTTCTATAGGTGAATCTACAGGAAGTAACAAAACATATTCTTGCCCATCTACTGAAAGTGAATGTTCTACATAACACTCAAGGGTTCGCCCCTTATCATCAGTCAAAATGATGGAACCTGTGGGAGCTTGATCGTTATTTTCAGAAAATGGAGAAGAAAACATAGCTAATGAATGAAACTTGATAAGTACCAACAGTTGTGAAAATCGCTTTGCTGTTTGATGAGTAATTATGTCAAGCAAATAGCTTTAGATTTAAATACAACTGCTGTGTAACAGCTTTCAGAATATCATGTTCAAAGGTATTAATACTCTAGAGATACCTGTGAACTCTGCTGAATACGTCGTCTATTATCCAGCCACTGCTGCAAAATTAGCGATGCAGCTTTGCGATCAATTAAACCTTTATGACGTGAAGGTGAACGATTTTCAGCAATGAGTAATTGCTCCGCTTGAAAAGAAGTTAGTCGCTCGTCAACATACTCTATAGGTAGTTGTAGAACTTTAGCCAGTCTGTTGGCAAACTTTTGGATTTGACGAGCTTGAAAGCCTAGAGAACCATCCATTGAATAGGGTAAACCCACAACCAGAACTTCTACTTGACGTTCTTCAACTAAATTACGGATGTTTGCCACATCTTGCTCAAAGGATGTACGCTCCAGAGTGGTGATCCCTGTAGCAATTAATCCTGTGCGATCGCATCCCGCAATGCCAATACGCTTACGCCCTACATCTAATCCCAGTGCTGATATATACTTTGTGGTCATTATATTTAGTTATTAGTCATTAGTCATCGGGCATTGGGCGTATCAATTCAAAATTCAAAATTCAAAATTCAAAATCAAAATTAAAGAATTTTGGGCATCGGGCATTGAGCATTGGGCATTGGGCATTGGGGTAAAATCTCCTGTACTTCCTTGTCTCCCTTGTCTCCCTTGTCTCCCCTGCTCCCTGCTCCCTGCTCCCAATCCCTAATTCTCCTCCTGCTCATCTGCCAATTCCTGGAGACAATTCGGCTCAATATGACAATTTTTACAGCCAAATGGTAGGGACTCGGATTGGTGTTTGACGGGGATTTCTGGGGTTTGCTGTTGTCTGACTTCTGCCCAGGACATTCCCCCAGGTATGGGTTTACGGGCTGGTTGTAAGCCTTGCAATACGTCAGTCCATTGAATACCTTCTAAGGACACAAATTTCGATTCCCGGAGTTTGTGCCACACAGAACGGGACATGATTAAGGTATGTTCTATACGTTTTGCGCCAATTCGTTCTAAATACTCTTCTCTTTCTGGTTGATAGTCAGAGGAGGCGAGTTTTAAGCCTTGTTGGGGGAAATCTTGGGCAATGCGAGCTAATTGAGCTAGTAGCTCTGGATATAGCCAAGTATAGGCAGGATGAACGGTGAGGGTGGCGACGTGGGGAGTTTCGCCTTTGCGATCGAGTTGTACTTGAAAATAACCTATAGCGGCTTTGCGTTGGGGTTCAAATACGTAGCCACTGACTACTTCGGTTTTTGTTACCCATTGCTTGACAGCATCAGCTAATGCACCAAATAAGGTGGTTTTAAAGTCGCGGTTGTTGCGATCGAATACTTGACGCACTAAAGGCGGCATTGACGCAGTATCTAGTTGATACAGTAACTGAGCATCAGCATTGCTGACTGGTAGGAGGTTGGGCAAATCTGGTTCAGCTTGTGCTAGTTCGGTAAGCAATTCCGGCTCTATTTCCCAGTAAGTCATTTCTGCTAGACGCTGAAATCCATTTTGGCGATAAAGTGCCAGTGCGTCTAGATCGTTGACATTAACTTCTAATAACCAAGTCCGAGCTTCTAAAATCGACTCAAAGCAATGGCGTAAGAGTTGCGAACCAATTCCTTGTTTATCAGCACCTCGATCCAACATCACCTGTTCAACGCGCCAAGTGCTACGTGTCCGATTGAATGGTGATACTTGAATCATTCCTAAGAGCATTCGTCCCTGTTCCGCTACATAGGCACAGAAACGATGTTGTAGAGGATTGGGAAACCAACTTAAAAATCTCAGTAACCCATACCAGCGATGTAACAATTGCATTTGCTGGTTAATGAAGTTAGCCCCTTTGGGAGACGAGGCGGCGAATGACTCTTGAGATATGCGCTCGATTCCGTCCAGATCCCGGTATTGGACTGGCCGGATGACAACGCTGAGGTTTTGCGGAAGTAAGGAGTTCATTTTTATGTGGGCTGCCATGTAGCCTTAACTAACTGGGAACAGAGGAACTGCTGCAATTATCTTAACGGCTTTTTGTCGTTTGCTATTGCTCCAAAAGGGTGATTTCCGTGACGAAATACAGCAAAAATAGAGAAAGCAGACTTTTTGAGTACACTTTTGGTGTTCACCCAAGATCATCTGCTTTTATTTTATTTGCTTTTTTTATTAATTATATTTTTTCTTAACTATAACCCCTGACGAGAAGCCAGCTTTTCAAAGGTGGCTTGGGTTTGATGTAACAATTGTTCTCTACTATCTTCCTGTGTTGGCTTAAGGGTTGGAACCAGATTGCGAGCTTGTAAAGTCATGTGCAACTGTAGATGGGCTACGTATTCACTGATATCTTCGTTGGTTAAAACTACGCCCTTGGATAAATTTGATTCCATTGCCAATGTATTCTCCTTATCTTAGCGTGCTATTGGTTCACACCATAGAAACTTATCATGTTGTTTGGCTCGGCTTCTTAATTCGCAATGAAGTTTAACGGTTCTTTGTCAACTGGGTAGAGAGATAAGCACAAGGGTGTAATGTATCAAGATCATTGTCCCAAATTTTTGGGGGTTGGGGCAAGTATGTTTTTAAACGCAAACTAGCGCAGAGAGAGGTTTTAGGGTAGGGTTTTGACTTTGATGAGATTTACCCATTTTTTATTCATACATTATTAAATGAGTAATGAGCAAATACCCATGACCTATTACTTAGAGATGATTTATAAAGTAAAGCTTAAATTGTAGGGTGCGTTAAAGCAACGCGTAACGCACCGTGTGATTATGGTGCGTTACGGCAATTCATACTTTCGCTCATACTCAAATCCTCACACTGCCGTAACACACCCTACTTAATATTTACTTTATAAA
>JBODRP010000196.1:0-10265 GCA_050633005.1 Trichormus sp.
GTGGCATTTTTGCGCCCAGATGTTGCCCCGGCGTTACCTGTCGAAGTCCGAGAAATTGGTGCTAAAGCTTTGGGTAAGAGGGTAATTCAGGTGATGATACCGCCTCTAATACTGATTTTATTAGTTTTGGGTAGTATCTTTTTTGGCTTTGCTACTCCCACAGAAGCCGGTGCAGTAGGTTGTGGAGGTGCGATCGCATTGGCTGCGGTTAATCGCCAACTCAGTTTACAATCGTTACGCCAAGTCTGCGACACTACTTTACGCATCACCAGCATGGTGATTTTTATCCTGTTTGGTTCTACAGCTTTTAGTTTAGTGTTCCGAGGATTAAATGGCGATCAATTCATGTTTGATGTGTTAGCTAATCTCCCTGGTGGTAAAGTCGGTTTTTTACTTGTCAGCATGACAGTAGTATTTCTCCTAGGCTTTTTCATCGACTTTTTTGAGATTGCTTTTATAGTTGTGCCTTTGTTTGTGCCAGTTGCACAAAAATTAGGAATTGACTTAGTTTGGTATGGTGTTATATTAGGCGCGAATTTGCAAACATCTTTTCTGACTCCTCCCTTTGGTTTTGCTTTATTTTATTTGCGGGGTGTCGCACCACCAGAAGTCACCACATCAGATATTTATCGCGGTGCAATACCATTTATTCTGCTGCAACTGTTAGTTTTGCTATTAATTATTATTTTCCCAGGAATTGTCAGTTTCTTGCCTTCATTGGGAAGTTGAATTTGGGCATTGGGCATTGGGCATTGGGCATTGGGCATGGGAAGATTGACTTCGTAGTAAGGAATTTAGTCCTTATTTCAGAAATAAAGTTCTTACTACAAACCTTTAATAATTTACATTTAAATCTTTAGAAGTTACGAAGTTTGCATAACTCAATTCATTTACACGATTCCAGGCGAAAATCTGCTCACGGAATGCTTTCCATTGTTCATAAACTTGCTTAAAACTTGCATCTTGACTGGCGTTTTCTTCAAATAGTTCAAAGGATATTTTCTGGGCTGCTTGCAAAATTTCTTGGCTGTAAGGAACAAGCTTTGTACCACCTGCTAATAATCTTGATAATGCTTGCCCATTTAAAGTATCGTATTCATTCAACATATTTAAATTAGCTTCTACCGTTGCCGTTTTAAATACTTCTTGGTATTCTTTGGGTAAACGATTCCAAGCATTGAGGTTAACTAATATATCTAAGGTTGGCCCTGGTTCCCACCAACCAGGGTAGTAGTAGAATTGAGCAGCTTTATTTAAACCGAGTTTTTCATCATCATAAGGGCCTACCCACTCGGCTGCATCAATTGCACCTCTATCTAATGCTAGATAAATTTCGCCTCCGGGTAAGACTTGCACATTCACCCCTAAACGAGACATGACTTGTCCACCTAAGCCGGGGATTCGCATTTTCAAGCCTTTGAGATCAGAAACGGCTTTAATTTCTCTTTTAAACCATCCTCCCATCTGTGCGCCGGTACTACCAGCCGGAAAACTAATGATGTTGAAGTCGGTATAAACTTTTTGAATAGCGGCTAGTCCACCACCGTTATATAGCCAAGCATACTGTTGCTGGGCATTTAAACCAAAGGGTACAGCTGTGGCGAAGGCTAAGGCGGGACTTTTACCGATGTAATAGTAACTTGATGTATGACCACATTCTACAGTTCCCGCTTGGACAGCATCGAGAACTTGTAAACCTGGGACTATTTCACCCGCCGCAAACGGTGTAATTTTGAAACGCCCGTTAGTCATTTGAGCAACTCGTTTAGCAACGGTTTCTGCACCAATAAAAGTCCCTAAAGACTTCGGCCAGCTAGTTGTCATCCGCCAGCGTACATTGGGTAGTCCGGTTTGCACACTTGGAGATGTGGCTGTGCGGGTGCAAGAAACTAAAGCAGTAGTTGCTGTAGCGATCGCAGTAGTATTTAAAATATCTCGACGTTTCATAGACCAGTTTGGAATTAATTTAAATTAATTTCCTGAATAATCGTCAATAACTGCTGTTAATTGCACATTAACGTTATTTTGGGTTTAATTATCAATCCACGTTGACATAAATTGGAGGCCCAATGCAAGTTACAACTAGGGAAAAACCAAATGCGCCTCAACCACCAACTTTTAATTCTGTTGCGGAAGCTAGGTTACATCGTCAACAACGACTAGCAGCAGCTTTGCGCCTATTTTCTCGGTTTGGGTTTGATGAAGGTGTTGCAGGCCATATTACCGCCCGTGACCCAGAAAACCCCAATCATTTTTGGGTAAATCCTTTCGGGATGCACTTTGGCTTAATTAAAGTTAGTGATTTAATTTTAGTTAATCATGAAGGGGAAGTAATTTTTGGCGATCGCCCTGTGAATCGTGCGGCTTTTGCTATTCATTCCCAAATTCATGCAGCCCGCCCCGATGTAGTTGCGGCGGCTCATGCTCATTCACTTTATGGTAAAACTTGGTCTAGTCTGGGTCGTCTGCTTGATCCTCTCACCCAAGACGCTTGTTCTTTTTATCAAGACCATAGTATTTTTGCAGATTATACCGGCGTAGTTCTCGACCCCCAAGAAGGTCAACGTATAGCCCAAACTTTAGGTAATCATAAAGCCATTATTTTACAAAATCATGGTTTGTTAACAGTTGGGCAAACTGTTGATGAGGCGGCTTGGTGGTTCATCACTATGGAACGTTCTTGTCAAGCCCAATTATTAGCGGAAGCTGCTGGTAAACCGAAATTAATTCAACCAGAGTTTGCTAGTGTGGCACACAGCCAAGTCGGTTCAAGTCAAATGGGTTGGTTTAGTTTTCAGCCTTTATATGACATGATTGTGCGTCAAGAACCTGATTTGTTGGATTGATAAGGGTGTAAGGGTGTAAGCTCGACTTTATCCATTTTCGTAATGACGCGATCGCTATCCCTAAAACCCTGGTTGGATGGTAGTTTTAATTTTTTAACTTTATCGATGCTTAGTGACATAGATAAAGTATTTGCCAAAAGTCCATGATTTTTGCCAGATACAGAAACCGAGTTATTAATTTTGGATAAAGTCGAGGTAAGAGGATATTTGAAAAGTGATTGGCTGTTCAGATAATCTCGTATCTTGCACCTCTAAGTACAACCCCAGGTAAAGTAAAAAGATGCGCGGTAAAGCTACTTCATTTTTATGGGTTTTTACTACTCAATCAAGGGTTTTGGCTTTTGACTGAGTAATAAATTTACATCAATTTCCTTATTACAAGATATAAATAGTGGCAAAATAGGACAATAAAATCCCTCTGCTTAGTGTTAATTTATGCTACATTATTCTAGATTTTATCTAGTAAAATTTAGAATTTATTTAACGTTATTAAGATTTTTTTTAACACTACATAATTTTTCTAATGAGTTCATAGGATTAAGTTTATGGATAGAATCACATCTGGACTATTAAATACTTTTAAAAAACAACTATCTTTACCAGAACATTTAAATGAATCGGAGAATTTTGAACATTTTGTTAACTATTACGTACTTTCTAAAGAATACAATTATCAATTCGACCTTGAAGATGTTCATGTGGGAGGAGGTGGAGATAAAGCGTTAGATGGAATAGCAATAATTGTTAATGGTAGTTTGATTATTTCAAAAGATGAAATAGAAGAATTAGAAAAAAAGAATAAGTATTTAGATGTAGAATTTATATTAATACAATCAAAAACAAGTAGCAGTTTTGATGCGGGCGAAATCGCAAAATTTTTAATAGGTACTACAGACTTTTTTGATGAAAATTCTTTATTGCCAACAAATGCTGATGTAAATGAAAAACGTCAATTAATGGAATTTATATATACAAAAAGTAGTTTTTTCAAAAATAGAAAACCTTTATGTAAATTATATTACGTCACAACTGGTAAATGGTTTGATGATCAACATTTAAAAGGGGTAATTGATAATTTGAGAAAAAGACTCGATGAAATGTCAATTTTTGAAAAAATTATATTTAATCCCGTTGATGCTAATGGTATTCAAGATTTATATAGATTAGCAAATAATAAAATATCCAGAGAAATAAAGTTAGAAAAGCGGGTTACAATTCCCAAAATAAAAGATGTAAATCAAGCCTATATTGGTATTATACCAGCACAAGAATATTTGAAACTAATTACTGACGATGATGAGAACATAATAAGAGGACTATTCTACGATAATGTTAGAGGATTCCAAGGCGAAAATGATGTAAACCAGGAAATTGAAGCGACGATTAAATCTGATGAAAGTTTGTTTTTCGTATTATACAATAATGGAATTACTATTGTTGCTGAAGATGTTTCTCCTGTAGGAGACTCTATTACTATTAGAGACTATCAAATTGTAAATGGATGCCAAACGAGTTATATTTTATACAATAGTAGAGAGTCTATAAAAGAAAATGATTCTTTATACATACCGATTAAGATAATTGCCTTAAATCGTGATAGTAAATTAAAAAATAACATTATTAAAGCTAATAATCGACAAACACCTGTAAAACTGGAAGAACTAGAAGCTTTAACTGATTTTCAAAAAAATCTAGAAGAATACTATAAATCTATGCCAGAGACAAAAAGGCTATATTACGAAAGAAGACCTCGACAGTTTAATGGAATGGATGATATTGAAAAAATCAGAATAGTAGATATACGATCTCAAATGAGATGCTTTGCTTCCATGTTTTTAAACCAGGCACATAATGCAGGCCGATATCATACAAGAATAGTAGAAGAAACAAAGAATAAAATATTCCTTCCTTCTCATAATGCCATAGGTTATTATGTTAGTGTTTATGCAAAGTTTTGTTTAGATGCTCTGTTCCGAAAAAACCAAATAGATGTTAAATATAAGCCATTCAAATATCATATGCTTGATATTCTGAGGATGCAAGTTTCAGGTAAAACCATGCCAGAAATCACATCTAATAAGTTTATTAAATATTGTGAAATATTAGAGCAGGCATTATGGGATGAAACAAGATGTCGAGAAGTATTATTAAACACTACTTTTGTTGTTGATAAGGCTGTAAACGAAAACTATGATCGAGATGAAGCAAAAACTATTGCATTCTTAAACAAAATTAAAAGCTTAATTTAAAGAATTTGTTATGCAGAAGAAAGTAAAACTAAAAATTCCGCTTAAATAGTATAAAAAGATGCTGTTGGCGAATTACCCAACAGTATCTTTTTCAAGTTCGCTTTTTAGGGGGGATTTAGAGGGATCAAAAATGTTTCGTTACCAACAACAGGAATTTTCAAACATCATAAGCTAAACTTTATCCAAAATAAAGAACTTGCCTTTTATTAGTCAGCAAAAAACCAGTTTTTTTTGGCAAATACTCTTTTCATGCCACTAATTTGCACTCAAGTCCAAAAACTAAAACTACCCTCCCGTAATTGTTTAAGCGTCGGGTTTTGCCATTCGTAAAAATGGATAAAGTCAAGCTAAGGTAAGAACAAATATGAATTTTCTCTTCCCCTTATAAATTCGCCTTCCAACTAGCCAAATCTGCCAAAGAGCGATCGCGGTAACGTCCGTAGCGTTCCTGTTTATTTTTGATTTTCATGCCTAAATCGGGAAAAATGCCAAAATTCGGCGGCATTGGTTGAAAATGTTTAGGTGAGGCGGAACTGATAAACTCGAATAATGCCCCCATCATGGTTGTGTTGGGGATTATCAATGGTTCTTTACCCAAGGCTAACCGCGCCGCATTTATTCCCGCCAAGCAACCACCGGCGGCGGCGGCTGTGTAACCTTCAGTCCCTATCAATTGTCCAGCCGCTAATAATGTGGGACGCTGTTTAAATTGCAAAGTCGGTAGCATTAATTGCGGCGCATTAATAAAGGTGTTGCGGTGCATCACTCCCAACCGCACAAATTCCGCCTTTTCTAAGCCGGGAATCATTTGGAAGACTCGCTTTTGTTCCCCCCAACGTAAATTGGTTTGAAAGCCAACCATATTCCACAACTGACCGGCTTTATCTTCCTGGCGTAACTGTACCACCGCATAGGGACGTTCCCCAGTGCGGCTATCAGATAAACCGACTGGCTTTAAAGGCCCATAACGCATGGTGTCTTCTCCCCGTTGTGCGAGTTCTTCTATGGGGAGACAGGCTTCAAAAAATTTGGCTGTTTCTCGCTCAAAGTCCTTGAGTTCTGTTTGTTCAGCTTGACAAAGTGCTTCCCAAAACCGCAGATATTGCTCTTTATTCATGGGACAATTGAGGTAGGCGGCTTCACCTTTGTCATAGCGTGATGCCATAAAAGCAATATCGCGGTTGATGGACTCTCCCACAATAATGGGACTAGCGGCATCAAAGAAACTCATGTATTCCATGCCGGTGAAGCGGTGTAAGTCCTCTGCTAAGTCGGGACTGGTTAACGGGCCACTGGCTAAAACGACAATTCCGTCGGGAATAGCTGGAACTTCCCCGCGCCGGAACTCAATTAAAGGATGATTTGCTAAAGTTGCGGTTAAATCTTGCCCAAATTGTCCTCTATCTACAGCCAGCGCACCCCCAGCCGGAACAGCGTGTTCATCAGCTTTAGATATGACTATAGAACCGAGTTGGCGTAATTCTTCATGCAGCAAACCCGCCGCGCGATCGCTTGCCATTGCCCCAAAGGAATTACTACAAACTAACTCGGCTAAATGTTCTGTGTGATGGGCAGGGCTGAAACGTTGGGGACGCATTTCATGTAGAATTACCGGCACTCCAGCTTGGGCTATTTGCCAGGCTGCTTCTGTTCCAGCTAGTCCACCTCCAATTACTTGTATCGGTTGTTTGTTCATAGTTACTTTGAATTGATTTAGTCGCTACGTAAAGCGGTAATAGGATCTAATTTGGCGGCGTTCCTGGCGGGAATGACTCCAGCTACTAAGCCAACGGCGAAGGAGAGAGTAAAGCCAACAAACACTGATAAGCCGGAAATCACAAAGGGAAATTTGAAAATAGTGGCAGATACAAAGGCAATTACAACTCCGCCAAAAATCCCTACACAACCACCAAGAATAGAAATGACGATCGCTTCGGCTAAAAATTGAGTGAGAATCGCGGAATTAGTCGCGCCTAATGCTTTGCGAATGCCAATTTCTCTAGTTCTCTCAACTACGGAAACTAACATAATGTTAGCAATCCCAATACCACCAACGACGAGGGAAATACCTGCGATCGCTACCACCATAATCGTAAATAAACCGACCACATTTGTAAATGTATTGACAATATCTGCTTGGTTCGTCAAACGAAAATCATCGGCTTGGGGTGGATAAATATTGTGACGCAGGCGTAAGAGATTGGTAACTTGGAATTGTGCAGCTTCTAACTGTTCCTGATTTTGGGCTTTGACGAGAATCCCACTGACTGAAATACCTGTCAGGGCATTGTTTCCTACCAGTCGCTTAGACATACTAGTCAACGGGATGAAGATTTGGTCATCTCGGTCGATTGGCCCTTGAGAACCTTTAGCCTCCATAATACCAATGACTTGATATGCTTTTCCCTGAATCCTAATTCTCTCACCTATGGGGTTGCCTCTTTCCCCAAATAGGGTTGTTTTGACTGTCGGCCCAATTACTGCTACTTGTGCAGCCGTATCTAGTTCTTCTTCAGTGAAAAATCTTCCCTCTTGGGGATAGGTATTTCTTGCCTCTGGGTAATTTAAATCTGTACCGTAGATAATGGTGGAGGTATTTGCACCGTTATAGACTACTTGTGCATTGCGTTGTAAGTAAGCAGAGACAATTTCAGCTGATGGTGCTTGTTGAGCGATCGCTTGAGCATCTTCCCAAGTTAAGGTACTAGTAGAACCCACCCCTCGACTAATATTGCCACTCCTAGCCGCCCCTGCCAAAATTTGCAGCACGTTTGTTCCCAGAGCTTGAATTTGCTGCTCTACACTCTTCTGTACACCTTGTCCCACAGAAGTAATTGCAATCACAGAAGCAATCCCAATAATTACCCCCAACATGGTCAATCCTGTGCGTAATTTATTACTCCACAGGGTTTCCGTTGCCATGCCAAAAATCTCTAAAAACGTCACGCGACGACGATGATTTTTTCTATAAACACGGCGTTTCATATAAATTGAGTGATGAGTGATGAGTGATGAGTGATGAGTGATGAGTGATGAGTGATGAGTAATGAGTAATACACTATATCTCTTGGATTTTTTGGATGGAGTCGAGTAATAAATAAAATGTAATCAGAGCCTATGTTCCTTGCTATAAATGGATTTTAAGTTTTTGAGCCTGTCTATAAAACGGCTATTTTAAGAGGATGTTTGAAAAGTATCATTCCTAACACCAAAATCTTAAAAACCTAACCCCCCTAGCCCCCCTTCCCTACAAGGGAATGGGGGTTTCAAAGCCTATCGACCTTTCGGGGAGAGGTTTGGAGAGGGGTTTCTAGTATACTTTTCGACTTTTCAAACACCCTCTAATGCTGTACCATAAAACCGACCCAAGAGCCTTACTTGTTACTCATTACTCATTACTCATTACTTATTACTCATTACTCATTACTCATTACTTATTACTTCAAAAATAACTGATTCACCGTCCCGCATCTCTAGAAGAACGACCACCTCCTGTCCCCGGTAGCAGTCCCCGTCTTGGTCTGGATTGGGTGCGTGTTCCTGGGGGGAAACTAAGCAGGACTTGTTCATCACCAGTTAATCCTGATTTAACTTCAGTAAATTTATTTACCGTTACTCCAGTTTCAATAGGGGTAAATACTGGTTGATTATTTGCACCCATGACAAATACACCTGTGGTATTTTCTTGACGTACTACGGAGGCGGTGGGTATGACTAGGGCATTTTCTAATTCACCGACTTGAAAATCTGCTTCTACATTCATTCCCGATCGCAGTAAATTTTCTGGGTCAGAAAGTGCTACTTTAATTTGAAAGCTGGTGACGTTCTGCTCAACTGTGGCTTGTGCAGCAATTTGACTGACTTCACCTGTAAAAGTTTTACCTGGGTAAGCATCGGCTCTAATTGTCACTTTTTGACCTAGACGAATTTTAGCAACATTAGATTCTGATAAATTTGCTACTACTTCATTAGTTGCGGCTAAAGCCAAAATTGAGGAAGATGTGGCGGAAGAAACCGCACTACCGGAAGTTGTGGGGGTGACGAATGCCCCAGGATCAGCATATTTTTGTGTAACTACACCATCAAAAGGGGCGCGGAGTATGGTGTCATTAATTTGAGACTGAATATTTTGCAGTGAACCACGAGCAGACATAACTTGAGCGCGGGCAACATCAATATCTTCTCGGCGTGTTCCGGCTTGGAGTAATGCTAAGGCTTCTCGTCTTTGTTTAACTATAGCCCGTGCTTGGGCAATATCTTCGGGACGTGAACCAGCTTGTTGTAGGGCTAATGCTTGCTGGGCTTCCTTAACTTGAGCTTGCGCGCTATTGCGATCGGCGCGTTTTTGGTTGAGAATTTGGAGAGCGATCGCTCCAGCGTTGTAAAGTTCCTGATTACGACGAAAATCATCTTCTGCTTTTTGCAAATTAGCTTGACTACTAGCTAAACGTGCTTGGGCTTGGGCGATATCTTGGGGACGATTTCCCGCTTCAGCTTTTTGGAGATTCGCTTCGGCTTCGTCTAATTGGGCTTGAGCTTGGGCAATATCTTGGGGACGATTTCCAGACTGGGCTTTTTGCAAATTAGCCTGGGCTTGTGCTATTTGTCCCCGTGCTTGGGTGAGTTGCCCTTGCAAGTTAGAATCATCCATATAAGCTAAAATTTGCCCTTGTTTGACGGCATCTCCTTCTTTTACTAATAGTTTTTTGAGAATACCAGAGTTTTTAGGACTAACATTAATTGAGCGTTCCGGCTTCACAGTTCCATTAGCAGCCACCGTAATAGTTAAAGTTTGCCGTTCTACAGACTGTGTCAGGACTCTGCGCCTTGCTTCCTGACGAGGACTAATAACTACTTGGTAATAAATTATGTAACTAATTCCACCTAAAATACTCAAGGCAATCAACCAAGATAGCCAATTATTGATGATTTTTTTTTTAGTTTGTCGCACTAATGGCGGTGAGTCTACAGGGTTTGATGTGTCAATTGTCATGTCTAATCCTGTATTAAAAAGAGGTGTAGAAGAAAATTACAGTCAACAGTAGGTAGGTATAAACCCCACAATAAAGTGGGTGGCTCAGTTTCCCCCCAAGCCTGTTCCCCCAACCCTGTTCCCTTTCATACTGTGATTGATTGTATGGAAAAAATGGATACAGAGCTAGTTAGTTAG
>JBODRP010000197.1:0-10262 GCA_050633005.1 Trichormus sp.
ATTAAGATAAGGAAAGTCTCAGTTTTCTCAATTGAAAATATATCTTCATCAGAAGTTTATACTCAGTTGAATTATTATCATATGATAAATACATAATTAATATTATACGGGCGTATGATATTCAGTATTTATACTGTTTTTTAAAAATAAACTCAGTATTTACCCCAAAAAAATCAGCGAAAACAATTCATTATTTCTACATTATATAAATGTATTAAGAGGATATTAAATTTTGGGATTTTTGTTTATTTGGAGTTAAAAATGTATAGATATATACATAGATTTTGGAGAATTATAAATCTATAAATTACAGGGCAAATAAATTTGAATACTAGTAAGAATAAAGGCAAAAAGCACAGCGATGAAAACCAGTATTCTGGTCTTTGGAAGTCATAAATTTCTTGCCACACTTCCTCGTCAGATTGATGATGCGAACACTTTTAATTTAAAAGTGATTAGTGATTTCAATCAGGCAGTGTCGCACATACAAATTGTGCAGCCCGATGTCATATTTGTGCAGGCAAGTGGGAAGGGTAGCATCAATATTTGCAGCTGGTTAAAAGAACAAAACCAGCTATCCTGGATACATTGTATTTTGATAGAGGATCGCCAAGAGCAGCTAATTGAGAAAAGTCAACGCAGTTGCGAATGGGAGTTTGAAATGACTGCTAATGCACTAAATCAAGGTGCAGATGCCTATATTTGGTTATTAACTGAACAAACAAGCGATCGCCTTACAACTGCAACTAAAAACTTAATCTTAAGTCAATTAACAGTTGGTGTGCGAAAAGTCCTGAAGTATCGGGATTTAATGAATACAAATGATATATTATCAGCGATCGCTCTAGCAGATTCACTCACAGATTTAAGCAATCGTCGCGCCCTAGAATGGGATTTACCCCGACAAATCAACAAAGCCCGCACTCAAGATATTCCCTTGAGCTTAATTATTATAGATGTAGATTTCTTTAAAAAAGTTAACGATCAACATGGGCATTTAGTTGGCGATCGCCTTTTACAATTATTGTGCAGCCGTCTACGTCACAATCTACGTAGTCAGGATATAGCATTCCGCTACGGTGGTGAAGAATTTGTAGTACTTTTACCCCATACTAACGAAGAAGAAGCCCTAACAGTAGCCGACCGTCTCAATCGCATAGTTAGAGAACAACCCTTTGCTATCAATAGTAACTTACATCTGCATATCACCATCAGTTTAGGGGTAGCTTGTTTACAACCCAAAGATGATGACAAAGGAATGTACTTGTTACACCGTGCGGATCAGTGTCTCTTAGCCGCTAAAGCAGGCGGCAGAAACCAAGTCATTGGCTGGGAAAAGTACTCCCTAGTCTCCAACCTGGAAGCAGTCTCTTGAAGTAAAAATATAGGGGTATGGGGGAAATCTTGAAATAAGATAAAATCTGGTCTGTACTCAATCAAGCCCCCGACCTTACTATGGTTAACATCAAACTAGTTCTGAATAAGATGATTTTTCCAAAAATCAACCCTAAAATGTTGGTTTTTATAAAAAAAATATCTATAGTTGTGATGACTCTAGCAATTATTTTACAATTATGGAATGTTTATATAGTAATCAATAACAAGCAAATCTTAAATAATTTAAATATAATTTTTTGGATAGGGCGAACTGCTATCACAATCCATTTTTTAGAAGCAGTAATAGCAACCATTTATGCCCCTACGAAAAACAAGATACCACTACAATATGGTATTTATACTTTTTTCGTAGGTACAATTGGTTTGTTAGAACTATTTAATCAAGAAGATATAGCGAATAGTGAACAGTCAATAGTTAAGCATTAGCGATCGCATTTTGGCAATCTGCAACTGTACCCCGTTGTTCCATAACTTTAACTAAAGCTTGGTAACTAGACCAATTTTCTTCTAAGAGAGTTTTGGCTTGTAGGGCGTGAAATTTTTGTTTTTGCTGATAAAGTGACTGAGAAAAACCTAAAGTCTTCAATACACTAGCTAATTTACTTTGATCATCAGCACCACCTTCAGCCTGCTGAAAGACTATACTTTCTGCTGCAATACCCGCCATCCAAACAGTACAGTAACGATCTAGCATTTGTTGGCTGATTTTACCTTGCTGCAACTGCAAAGCTAATTCTTGGTCATCAAAAGTTACACCACCTTGGCCAGATTGCCCTTGTTTCCAGGCTTCCCAAGCGGTGAGGGTATAACCTGTGACGGGGATTCCCAACAGATGGGCGACAAGGAAATGGCCAGCTTCATGGTGAATAATGCGATCGCGGTGTTGTGGAGAAAATCCCGCAATCCAATCTAAAATAATCGTCCCCCCCTTACCTTGTAAACTGAAACTATCAACGGTAGCTATACCTAAAATAGTGAAAGTGGCGATCGCTGGAATCGTAGGAGATAAGTTAATTAACGGCCCCAACAATGCCGATAGTGTCATCAGAAAAACAGATATGGCAACTAGATTGAGGGCGGTTTGGTTCATAATTCGTAATTCGTAATTCGTAATTCGTAATTAAACTTGATTTTAGTTATTTTGTGCTTAATCTTCCTTAATTATATTGATTAATGCTCAATGCTAGAAATGAAATAAGGAGCATTAACTTAGTTGAATGATGATGAGATCACGGGTAGAGTCGCCGGGTGAGAATCCTAGAGATTGGTTTTGGCCGTTCTGGCTAGCTTTACCACTTTACCCATATCACAAACGGCGGACGCTGTGCCGAGAAGTTGTAAAAGATACTATTTGGACATTTGATCAACTCCACGGCATTCTCTATACCATAGTCCCCATTCGCATGACTGTGATTAAGCTAGATGCAGGTGGCTTGTTGGTTTACGCCCCAGTGGCGGCAACTCCAGAGTGTGTCAGACTTGTAAGAGAGTTGGTAGCCCAGCATGGAGAAGTTAAGTATATTATTCTCCCAACTAGTTCGGGTTTAGAACATAAAGTATTTGTTGGGCCATTCGCCAGATGCTTTCCTCAAGCTCAGGTGTTCATTGCCCCTCACCAGTGGAGTTTCCCCTGGAAAATGCCCTTGAGTTGGTTAGGATTTCCCCAAAAGCGTACCCAGATACTACCAGAAGATAGTAGTCAAACTCCCTTTGCTGATGAGTTAGACTATCGAATTTTAGATATTAATTTAGGAAAGGGTTCGTTTGTAGAAGTGGCAATGTTCCATAGGCGATCGCGTACTCTTCTTGTCACCGATACAATATTATCCATACCAGAAGATCCACCCGCCATCAACCAATTAGATCCTTACCCCTTACTCTTCCACGCCAGAGAACACCCACATCAAAAGATTGCAGATAACCCCACCAACCGCCGCCAAGGATGGCAACGCATTTGTTTATTTGCTATTTACTTTCGTCCTGGTACACTGCAAATCACCGGACTAAGGCAGATGCTCAAGGATGCCATTCAAGCCCCAGATCATTCACCCAAAGCCTACTGGGGTTTATTTCCATTTCGTTGGCAAGACAATTGGCAGTATTCATTTACCGCCCTCCGAGGTAATGGTAGACCATTAGTAGCCCCGATTTTACAAACCCTGATTCTCCCCCAAGCACCAACCGAGGTAATTAATTGGGCGAACCAAGTCGCAAAATGGGATTTTGAGCAGATTATTGCCTGTCATTTTGATGCACCATTTGCAGCTAGCCCCAATCAATTCCGGCAAGCATTCACCTTTCTAGAGACAAACCCTTCCCAACTCACTCACCAACAGCTATTAGAAACAGATATGCAATTCATCAAACAATTAGAAACCAATTTAGTTAACCAAGGTATCGCCACACCACCTAAAAATCAAGTGTAATTTGGGCATTGGGCATTGGGCATTGGGCATGGGGCATTGGGCATTGGGCATGGGGCATTGGGCATTGGGCATTGGGCATTGGGCATGGGGCATTGGGCATTGGGCATTGGGCATTGTATTTTTCTCCCCCTGCTCCCCCTGCTCCCCCTGCTCCCCCTGCTCCCCTGCTCCCTGCCCCCTGCCCCCTGCTCCCCCTGCTCCCCTGCCCCCTGCTCCCTGCCCTAATACTCCTCAATCACCCATCAACACTAGCAAAATTCAGGATATTTTCCGCAGTCACTTGAGGCTGTTCTAAATGGGGAACATGACCACAATTAGCAATCCAAACTAATTGACTGTGAGGAATAGCACGTTTAAATCTTTTGCCATCTTCTGTTCCTAAAATCTTGTCAGCATCACCCCATAAAATTAAAGTTGGTTGCTGAATTTCTGCTAACTTCTTAAATCGAAAAGCACTGTAACCACCGCTTTTAGTAAAAGCAATTAAAGCTGGCGACCAATTGGGCATTTCTAGATGTAATGCGGCACAATATAAAGCATCCACCGAGGCGAAAGTGGTATCCTTATAAGCAGCACGAGCAACGCGATCGCGGACTTTTAAACTTCGCAAGAAATTCGTAGCCCAAGCATCTAAAGGCGGAAACATCAATTTAGTTAACGGTGAACCTCCTCTTAATCCAGCACTATCAATTAACACTAATTTCTTGACGGCATCTGGGTAAGTCAAAGTGAAATCAATCGCCGCAGCACCTCCCATTGATGCACCTACTAAAATCACAGGTTGCTGAATTAAGGTTTTCCAAAAATAATATAAATGGGTTTTAATTGCCCCTGGGTTAAATGCTATCCCTGAGACTCTTTCTGTAAAACCAAACCCCAATAAATCGACCACCCAAGTTTCATTTTGTTGCCCTAGCAATGGCAAAAGCCGCCGAAATTCTAAAACAGAACTATCAAAGCCATGAATTAATAATATTGGTGTACCTCCATTACCTTGACGTACATAACTCGTAGTGATAGGTAAGTTAGTTAGCGGAGTAGCGATCGCTTCAGTTTGAATATTCTCAGCCAGAGCGATAGAGGTAGATTCTGTGAGTTGTTTAACGGTAGGTGGTAAAAAACTAGGAAACATGAGCAATCAGTTTTGGATTTTAGATTTTAGATTTTGCGGAAAGTCTGAGCGGAGGTTTCCTCCGATCAGAACTTTCCAAGACGGATTTTAGATTCAATCCAAAATTCAAAATCTAAAATTCTGTGGGGCGGAGGTTGTACCAAAAAGAATCCAAAAATCCTGGTATCGAAAATCTCAAGTTTGGCGCGTTAACAACAAGGTGTAGGGGGTAGATAACACAGCGTTAGACGGAGTAGGGGCGGGTTTATTAGGATCATCATGCAAAAGCAAGCATATATGTGAACCCGCCCCTACACACTCCGAATCAACACAATCACCTTAAAAAAACCGGGCTAACAGGTAGAGGCTGTCTGTTTCCCCAAACCCCACATCCCACACCCTTCTTAACCTCCCCAGACTTTTTGCAAAATCGTTTTGGGAGGAATATCTGCTAGTCTTCCGGTAGCAGATTTAATCCCCAAAAACTTGTCACTGTTTGGTAACAATTTGCTTGGCTCTGTAGCACCAAACAAACCGATAGTATAAGTCTGTACTGCTACACTCACTTGTAGTGGCGCACTATCAGTAGTCAACATCAAGCTAGCTCCAGCGATAATAGCGGCTAATTTACCGATATCTTCAGGAGTCGTCACTTTAATATTGGGACATAAATCTCGGAGCGATCGCACCAATGCTTCATCATTTGTCCCTTGAATGACCACTATAGATAAATCTGGCTGTTTAGTTTGAAAATCTTGAATAATTTCTTGCCAGTTCTCTAGGGGATAAGTCTCCAACACCTGGGCTTTAGATGCCCAGCTAGCACCACCATAAATCAACACATAACCTGTTTCATTTATGCCTAGGCGTTTTTGTTCTGTTTGCGCCCATTCAATGTCAGGTTTAGGTACATTCACTACTAACTCTGGGTTAGGGGTGCTAATACCTAAAGGTTGTAGCAAATCATGGTAAGTTGCTGCTATATACTGAGATGATTTCAAAGGTACAGTCTTGGTCAGAAATCCAGAACCTTTACCTTGGTAGCCAATGCGCGTGGGGATTCCGGTTAACCAGAGAAAAAGACCCACTAACCAACTTTGACCAACGCTAATGGCCACATCATACTCACGATCTCGAATTGTGCCTACAAGGTTGCCCCAATCTGCCAGGCTGTTACGGTCTGTGTAATCGAAAGTCAGTACCTCATTGACTGACTTACTCACCCGGTAGGCAGCCTTTGACCGGGGTTCAGTAACGACATCTAGTTGAGAGTTTGGATAACATCTCTTCAAATCGTCTAGAGTCGGAAAGAAGAGAATTTGATCGCCAATTCCACCAGGTACAAGGGCTACTACTCGCATAATAATTATTGACGCTTACTCGCTCCTTATTTTAGGTGAATATAGGTGTTAGATATTAGATATTGGGGAATTGGGCATTGGGCATTGGGCATTGGGCATTTACGTAAATATTTCTCCCTTGTCTACCTTGTCTCCCCCTGCCCCCTGCTCCCTGCCCCCTTTCGACTGCGCTCAAGGCAAGCCTGCCCCCTACCCCCTCCCCCCCTAGTTTAAAGATTGAGGAATGCTGTGTATTTACTAATTCCCGCCGCAGGTGTCGGCAAAAGAATGGGAAGTCAACGGAATAAACTGCTTTTGGAAGTGCGATCGCAATCTATTCTCGCTTGGACTCTGTTGGCTGCACAAGCAGCACAGGAAATTACTTGGATTGGGATTATTTCTCAGCCTACTGATTGGCCAGAATTTAAGGAAATTATCGCTAACTTACAGTTGACTAAACCAGTAGAGTTAATTATCGGCGGTTCTACCCGGCAAGAATCAGTTTACAACGGTTTACAGGCGCTACCACAGGAGGCACAACAGGTTTTAATTCACGATGGGGCTAGATGTTTGGCTACACCTGATTTACTCAATGCCTGCGCTCAAGCTATTCGTCGATGTTCTGGCTTAATTGCGGCTGTACCAGTTAAAGATACAATCAAAGTTGTGGATCAAAATGGCATAATTCAAAGTACACCTGACCGTAGTTATCTCTGGGCAGCACAAACACCCCAAGGATTTAACGTCAAGCTCTTAAAACAGTGCCATGCTGAAGGTGTTCGTCAAGGTTGGGAAGTCACCGACGATGCAGCTTTGTTTGAAAAATGCGGCATCACAGTGCAAATTGTGGAAGGAGAAGAGACAAATCTCAAAATCACTACTCCCCAAGATTTAGCGATCGCAGAATTTATCCTCAGTAGTCGGGAGTAAGTCAGGCTTAGGAGTAGAGTTTTGTCTTGACTTAATGTCCAAAAACAGGTATAATCCCACACAATTTATTGTTGAATGATAATGCGATCTCAATAAAAAAATTCAACAAACAAAATTCAGATTTTTGAGTTGGAACTGTGAATTTTGTAGCTTGCTACTGGATAGGGTATTGTGAATTTTGAATTGTATGAATACAGCCACAGCGACTAAGATAGAAGCGATTCTCTATTTGAAGGGTAAGCCGTTATCCCTCGGTGAAATTGCCGAGTATGCCGCTTGCGATCGCGCGACGGTAGAAGAAGGCATGATGGAACTAATGGACAACTATGCCCACCGAGAAAGTGCTTTGGAAGTAGTAGAAACACCAGCAGGTTACAGCTTGCAATTACGGTCTGACTTCCATGACTTAGTACAAACGCTGATTCCAGTAGAATTAGGACTAGGTGCATTAAGAACTTTAGCAGCGATCGCCCTGAATAGCCCCATCCTCCAAAGCGATTTAATTAACCTCCGTGGCTCAGGAGTATATCAACACGTCCCCGAACTAGTCGAACTAGGTTTTGTTCGCAAACGCCGAGATAATGAATCTCGTTCCTATTCCCTACAAGTAACCTCAAAATTTCATCAATATTTCCAAATCGAACAACTTCCCCAAATCCTTAACCAAGAACCGAAAGAACAACAACTAGAACTAGAACTAGAAACAGGGGAATGAGGAGTCCTGAGTAATGAGTAATGAGTAATGAGTAATGAGTGCTGTTAGGCGTAGCGGGGGGTTTAGCCACTGCTGAGTTAGGAATGGGGCATTGGACATGAGTTACTTTCTACCTTATCCCCTGTAACTTGTAACCTTTAACCTGTAGTCACTGAGCCTGTAGAGGTTTCACCTATCCCTAATTACCCACTACCCTTGTACTATGGTTTAGAGTAGAATTAGCAACTAAGCTAAAAAAAATTGCCAATGGTGTTTGATCCTGACTTTTTGAACGACAACTCCGAGGAAAACCCCAACCAACTGCTTTCTGAGAACTTTGGGGAGAACCCCAATCAGCTACTCAAATATCTGCAACATCAGTCTCCAGAAGTTCTAGCCCGTGTTGCTCAGTCAGTCAGCCCGGAAATTAAACAAATTATTTCCCAAAACGTACAAGGGCTAGTGGGAATGCTCCCCGCAGAAAATTTCAACGTCCAAATTACCACAGACAAAGAAAATCTAGCCGGACTATTAGCATCGGCCATGATGACGGGTTATTTTCTGCGCCAAATGGAACAAAGGATGCAGTTAGATCATTTATCTAATGGTCAATAGTCAATAGTCAAGAAATTAGTGTGTAGAAATCATGGGCAGTTGACAGTTGACATCATCTGTGCATAATCTCTTGCCATTTGTTTGTGCAGAAATCCAAACATTCTCTTCCCCCTGCCCCCTGCCCCTGCCCTTGCCCCCTGCCCCCTGCCCCCTGCTGCTAGATAAAAAGACTACTTTTCTGGGTAAGCCCCTGACTGCACTGGCACAGTCAGGATTTTCCCACTGCGGTTAACTTCTATAACTAGAATGTCTCCCACAGTGCTAGACTCAACCTGTTTCTGCACTTGGGCTGATGTTTTTACTGGTTTATTGTTAATCTTTTGAATTACATCGCCAGGTAGTAGTCCTGCTTGTTGAGCTGGTGAATCAGGTCGCACACCTTTAATCACAACACCAGTTTCTTGTAAAATATTTATCTGACTGTCTTGATTCATCTGTTTCCTTTTCGTGGGAGATAAATCAGTCATTTCAATGCCCAAAAAGGGATGTTCTACGCGCCCTTTAGTAAAAAGTTCATTAGCGACACGGGCGGCAGTTTCTATGGGGATAGCAAAGCCTAATCCTTGAGCATCAGCGCGGATAGCTGTATTAACTCCAATTACTTCCCCTTGGGCATTCAGTAAAGGCCCCCCAGAGTTCCCAGGGTTAATAGCAGCATCGGTTTGGATAAAGCTAACTCGTTTATCTGGGACACCAACTTGTGCGCTAGTGCGGTCTGTGGCACTAATAATTCCAATGGTAACGGTATTATCTAAACCTAAAGGATTGCCGATAGCGATCGCCCACTGTCCAGGGATTAAATTTTGTGAATTTCCTAACTTCACCGTCGGTAAATTATCTCCGGGAATCTTCACTACAGCCACATCTGTGATATTGTCAACTCCTATCACCTTGCCTTCAAAAGTCCGGCCATCCTTGAGAGTCACTTGTACGGTATCGGTGTCAGCTACAACATGAGCATTAGTTAACAATTCCCCTTTTTCACTTAAAATAAATCCTGAACCAGTACCACGCTCAATACGTTCTGAGGGAATTGGTTGTTCATCCTCACCAAAAAATCGCCGCAATAAAGGATTTTTTAAAGCATCCGAAATAGGATTAGCCACTTTGCGCGTCGCATTAATCCGCACAACTGCGGGGCCAACTTTTTGGACTGCATTAGCAATAAAATTAACATTATCGCCACCAATCGTCCCTGGAGCAACATTCACAGAATTAGGACTCACAGTCTCTGAAGGTAAAGCTACTGTGACATTTTTCAGCTGTTGAAACGAGCGATTTGGCGGGAGGAAATAGCGACTGCCTAATAAACCTGCGCCACTGCCAATCACTAATAAAGACAAATAAGCAGCTAGTTGTTTTAAAGATAAATTCATAATGACTACGTTTAAGGATAGCAATGCAGTTGCTAATTTCTAAGTTTAGTCAAGTAAACAGCAAGTGGATAGATAAATTTAACATTCAGTAGCTTTTTCAGGGTTTTGACTGTTGACTTTTGAAGGGAGCAGGGGAGCAGGGAGCAGGGGAGCAGGGGAGCAGGGGAGCAGGGGAGCAGGGGGGCAGGGGGGCAGGGGGGCAGGGGGAGACAAGGGAGACAAGGGAGACAAGGGAGACAAGGGAGACATATTTACGCCAATGCCCCATGCCCCATGCCCAATGCCCAATGCCCAATGCCCCATGCCCCATGCCCCATGCCCCATGCCCAATCTCTAATTTCCACACTAAAATCTAAAGTTAAGGCTTTCTTA
>JBODRP010000198.1:0-10250 GCA_050633005.1 Trichormus sp.
TAGGAAAGTTTATAATTTTAATAGCGAAAAGCGGTACAAATTTTCTTATATGCCCCATCACAACACAGACGGTAAGGGTTGGCCTTTAGTCTGTGAAAGATTGGGATTTGGATATATTAATCCTCGCTGGTCAATAGAAAAAGTTTTATCATCTATTAGCGAAAGTGAGGTGATATTGGCAGAGGCTATGCACGGTGCAATTATTGCTGATTGCTTTCGTATACCTTGGATTCCAGTAATTTCTCACTCTACTATTTTGCCTTTTAAGTGGCAAGACTGGTGTCAGTCTATGAATGTAGAATACAAGCCAGCATATATCAACCGATTACATCATCCCAAAGAAAAACTAGATATATTATCTCCAGTACGTTTAGTTCGTGATTGGTTAAGACAAAAAGAATCTGCATCACAATTGCTCAATGTTGCCAAAACTGTACAGCCTACTTTAAGTAGTGATAGCACCGTAGAAAATCTCACTCAAGAAATGTATGAAAGGCTTCAACAATTTAAACATGATTGTGAAACAGGCCTTTTCTGTTAGAAACTTCCAGAGCAAAAATCTCTAAAATTGACTAGAAAAAATTGTAGGTTGGGTTGACGTTAGGAAACCCAACATTGGTTATGGCGTTGGCTTATACCGTTTCTTGATGTAGCTTGCCTGGCGTAGCCATAGATGCACTTTATTGTGTACTGTAGAGACGTTCCATGCAACGTCTCTACATCATTTATTTGGCGCAACTTCATAGAGAATTGGTATTACCCTACGGCAAGGCTTCGCCTAGCCAAAGCCTCAACTTATATCTTGCACCATTCTCAACAAGCCCTAAAAAGCCCTAAAAAACCGGGTTTCTGAACGAAAGATTAAGGTTTTAAGCTGAGTAATTTGCAAGAAACCCGGTTTTTAACCGAGGTGCAAGATGTGAGTCAACCCAACCTACGCCTAATCCATCATGTTAGGCTTGTCATTTCAGTAGAATTAACTCCAAATACATCAAAATAATATTTATACTGAGGCACGCTACTAACAAAATTCCTGAAGTCAAAATTTATCGATAATAAAAGTCAAAATTAGTTAATGTTTGCAATCTTGCTAAGTTTAATCGATAGTAATAACCAATTTGATTTTTTATTTTATAACTAACAGCTTTGGGATCTTTCAACTTATCCCAAAAAGTTTTAGAGTCTGGTTGACGAGAAGCAAATGTATGTTTTACAGCTTTTTTCAACGGCTCTAGGTTATGACTTTGAACTGTCCATCCTACTTTAGTTGCAGCCAAGCCAATGCAATTACCTTCTCCAGTATGTATATGATTCAATTCAAAATAATTAGCGATTATTCCCCACTGTTTAATAAATTCTTGCTCTTTTCCCCCGTCTCTAGTGATGATAAATAAATCTTCATGCACATAGTTAGTGTTTTCTAGAGGAATACCTAATTTCACTCCTAACTTTCTGATTATTTCTAATCTTTTTGACACTCTTTTATTTCTACTATGCTCAAAAATATGTAGGAAATTACCCGATGTAATTCCCGGCAACCATTCAATATCTTCAGGGATACTTGCTACAATTTTTGTATCTGCATCTACGAAGATAGCTGAATTATATCTAGATAAGGCTTCGCCAATGACAAATCGCTTGTCATTGTAGCAGTAGCGAATACCTTTCTGATGATGTTTAAATGCCAAAATATTATCCTGTTCGCGGAAATCCTGGGGAGCATCTGTGTAAACTAACAATGTAGTTTTAGGAAAATATGTTTTTAATCCATTAGCCAGTTCTTTAGCAAGAGAACGGTATTTATTACCAAGGGCTAAAGTACAAAAACAAAAATCTTTTTTTTGGGAAATCATGGGAACTCAATTCGATAAACTGCAATTTTTCTGACTCTAACTGACTGCAAAACTTTATCTATAGAAGAAGTTAAAATCTGTCAAAGCTAACAATCTAGCTTTATTTAGGCGGTAGTGATAGCCAAGCTTTCTTTTCCATAAATCCCAATTAGTCTGCTTATTAGTGTAAGAAGCATCTAAATGTTTAGTGATATTTCTCACTTCAAACCAGCCATCCTTAGCCACATTCCATCCCACTTTGGCGGCGGCTAATCCCATTGCATTACCTGAACCAGCATGAATACCGCGCAATTCTAAATATCTACCAATCTTTGCCCAATATTTGAGATATTCTATTTCTCTACCTTCATCCCTAGCAATAATAAATAAAGACTCTCCAATATAAGGTGAGTCTTCCAAATTAATATTTAAATGGGAAGCTACTTTCTGGATATGTTTTAATCTGTCAGGAGTATATCTAGTAACGTGAGCAACTAAATTCTCGCAATGTCCTGCTGTAATACCTGGTTGCCAAGTTAAAGTATCTGGTAAGGGAGATAATACTGTTGTGTCTGCATCAATATATATTGCTGCATCAAACCTTGATAAAGCTAATTCCATAACCAAGCTTTTATCATGGTAACAATGAAGAATACCGCGCTGTTTGTGCTTAAAAGCTAAAACATTGGCGTAATTATTAAAATCTTTTGGCTCATCTGTTAAAACAACAAAGGATTTTCCTGGAGCATATTTTGCCAAATCATTAGCCAATTGTTGCGTCAGTAGACGATATTTTTTTCTTAAAGCTAATGTGCAGAAGCAGTAATTCTGTTGTTGGTAATTCATAAAGTTTGCTTATGTATTTCTACTGATTTTCCCAAGGAAAGATAGGAGCAATAGTATTTTTACGGTTTTTACCGTCAGCCTTTATGATTACATTACAATATATCTGTGCTTCTTACGCACTCAAGAGACTTGATTTACAGTATTTTTACTGTTAGCACTATTAATCTTAATAATTTATAGGAATCCAATTTGATTTGGAGAAAAAATCTAAGTATATGTATGGTGTTTTAGGCGTAAGCCGTAACGCACCCAAGGCCTTAGTGCTAGGTTCGTTACTACGCATCTGTATTTTTACTGATACAACTATTAATCTTCATAATTTAGCTATGAAGTATTGAATATAGAGTAATATTTTCTACTGGTGCTTTAGCAAGAGTTGTTTAAAGTAAATATATTTAAAATTGTAAAAATTTAAATAGTCAAATTTAAAATATAAATCTAAATCACCTCTGAAATTTCACTTTTTGTGAGACTCCACAGGCTAGAGTTAATATCAAAAATAGATGATTTATAAAGTAAACCTCAAATTTGTAGGGTGCGTTAAAGCAACGCGTAACGCACCGTATGATAGTTGTGCGTTATGGCTAAATATCATTAGCTCACAATTCCTGCTGTAACACAACGTATTGAATATTTAATTTATTTTTCTCAGATAACCTAAACATTAAATCTTGAGTTGCCGCAATTGTTGTTTGATATTATTTAATGTCTTTTGCCA
The DNA here is from genome assembly GCA_050633005.1 of Trichormus sp. Classification (GTDB taxonomy): domain Bacteria; phylum Cyanobacteriota; class Cyanobacteriia; order Cyanobacteriales; family Nostocaceae; genus Trichormus. Next base: position 3,397 of record JBODRP010000198.1, read on the forward strand.
CTGATTTGGTGTTGTAGGTGCAGCTATATCTGCTGGAGGTAGTGCAGAATTAAGATTACGGTAGTATTGCCAAATATCCCAGTAGGGACAACCAGGTTGAATGCGAATACCAGCCCAATGGAGATATTGCAGGGGTTGATTGAGGCTAGGATCAAATAAGATGTTACCTTCGGTTTGGAATTGCTTTGAACCAGCCCAATTACCTGGAGCTTTTCCTTCTCTACGAACAATATTAAATCGCTGAGGAATCCGCTTCAGCAACATATAATTGATAATTGGTTGATCAGAAGTTTTTTCAGAGAAATCAAAATATTCAGGATGAGCCGCACATTCAGCAAAGGTGGTAAATAAATCATTTTCAGAAATTAGGTTTTTCTTTGAACCCCAAAAACCACCGTTGAAGATATCGTTAACTTCAGTTTCATTGAATATATTTTCTGCAAATACTTGGGGAGTGAAAACATTTTTTATTCCTCCCAAATGTTGATAATCACAACAAATAAAATCAGTTTCAGCTAGATAATTGAGATTATCAATTATTTTTTCAAAAACAACAATATCAGTATCAATATATAAAAATTCATCAAATGGGCCAAACCAACAAGCCTGTTTACGGAATTGGTTAGGACGAGCAAAAAATTCACTGCCGAAAATTTCATGTAATTTCTGAGCTAGGTACTCAATAAAATCTAGGTCTTCATAAAGTTGTACACCATAATGTTGGTTGAGTAATGCTGCTATCTGATGATAATTATCATCATAGGGAATCATGACAATGGGGGTATCTTGGTCATGTAATCGAATACTATTAAGTAGAGCGATCGCATGATCGATTACTTTGTCATTAGCAATAATATAAATGCCTCGGCTCATTGTCTCTACCTCACAGAGTTAAACCTAGTTTGCGTAAAATTTTTGTCCCCAAATTTGGAGAGCTATTCCTAGCCTTGGGGTTAGTTACTAATATTGGTCGCTTGTCTGGCTCATGGAGATAGCGATAATGTAAAAAAGTATCACGATAGGGAAAATCGATGTTTTCTCCTGCGGAAATTTCTTTAAATAACCGAGATTTTAGACCAATATAATGAATATAAGTGAGTCGCTGACCACGGTCATAGAGGATATTATCCTCTGTGGTAAAATGATTTGATGTGACACAACAACCTGTTCTTTCATCTTTTGGCAGTTGCAGAGCTAAGTTGCAGTAAGAAATTCCTAACCGCATCACCATATAGTTGAGAACTGTTTGATCCGGGGCCATTGAATATAATATTTCGGCTTCTCCTTGGCGGAGTTTGGCTAAAATAGTTTCTTGTTTTTCGGTTGTAAATAACCCTTGTTTAGCAGCATAAAATCCCGAACAAAATATTTGCGTTTGCAGTTGTTCTGGAGTGAATAATTGTTTTAACTTGGGGGAAGATTCATCATAAACATGAGATAAATCTTTATACTGAAAGTCATAGACTACAAAGTCATGCTCGTCTAGCTGTGTAAAAATTTTATCTAAGGGACTCATTAATAATGTGTCTGCATCCATGTAGACAAATCTCTCAAAAGGTGCATCAAAAGCACAGTAACGGCGATGAGTACCGACGCGATGATACTCTTCATTACTAACTTTTAGCCAATGAGCTTTTGCTGTGGGGTGAGTATCCCAAACATGACGCACAAATTCATCCCAGTGTTGAATGGAATTTTGATCATTGTAGAGTTGCACCTGGGGACGATGGGCTATTTCGGCGGCAATTTGCTCTGTATGTTGATCATAAGGATAGATACAAACGGGCATAGTTTGACCATAAATTGCTTCGATACTATTGAGTAAAGCAATCAGTTGGTCGTAAACTTTATCATTAGCTAGGGTACAAATGCCATCCATAGAATAATTCCTGATTTATGAGAACTTAGCCACAAATTCTGACAACCAATTGAGTAAATTGAGTTTGTGTAAGATAATTTGTCTAGCTTCTGCGATCGCATCTTTAGCTGCATACCAAGCATCAGGAGTAGCAGTCACTTCTCGGATGTAGGCAATGCCTTTTTCATCTAAACTCGGCAATCGTAAAAAACTACCTGGTGGTAATAATTTATCAGCAGCAGGCCCCCCATAGTAAATTGGTAAACACCAAGCCAACAAAGCATCCCATAGTTTTTCACTCACATACCAACTGTTGTCAGCGTAGTTTTCAATGGCTAAATTGTAATAGTATGGGGACATTCCATGCCATTTACCACCTAATTCCCCTGATGATTTTGACCATGCAGGTAAATTCCGTCCATATAAATCAAACTTAATTTCACTATTTTGTAGTGATTCTAAAAATTGTAATCGTTGCCGATGATTCGCTGTCCGATCAATACCAGAAGTAATCCAACTACAAGGGGCAATTTTTTCGGGTACAGGCATTTCATTTAGTTCCCGAAAGGAGTTGCCAATATACCAAATTGCAGGCATATAATCAGGTACAGGAGCAAAATCATCAGGGCCAGAAATATAACCGCAGTAATCTTGTGCTACTTGATAATAGCGTTTATTTTTTTCCACAACTTCATCTAAGGGTGGTTCGCGCAAAAGATAGATTACCCGTTCTTTCGGCACACCTCTCAGACGTGAACTCACACTAATTACTGGTTTTTTTGGTTTTCCTCTGAGCTTATCTAGCAAAGAATATTTAGGCTGTTGCTTTTTGGGAAAATCAAATTGATACAACAGCATAAAATCTGGATTGGGGGCTGATGCTTGCATTTGTATATTGCCCCAAATGCCAAAGCGATGTGGTGTTTGTTGCCATAGCCAATCAACTCTTTTATCAATATTGCTATAGCTGCTAATCATGCCGACAGTTTTGATATTCATTGGTTAGTAAGATTAATTGATTTAATTGCTAATTATTATGTATATTATCTTCAAATTTTTCTAAGAAATTAAGCAAATTTATTCCTAAATCTAGAGCTTTTTTGAGGGTTTGATATGGATTTGGAGGTAATTCCAAATTATCTTCAGTAAGTGAACCCAGAAAACTTAATAGGGAATTTAATTTAACATTAAATTCATGTAATTGACGCAAATATTCAATCTGAGTATTACTATTTTGTCTGTTATCTGGTGATGATGTTGATAAATACTGGCTTTGCTGCTGCACAATATCTTCTAAAATATCCAGAGTGTTGAGGATTCTAAAGGTTGATTTGTATAAATCTTCAATTAATACTTGATGTTCTTGAGTGTTGTCTGTCATCTCATCAAGTAATAGATGCAACAGACCAATCATAGAGTTTAACCTTGTCCGCATTTCATAAGAAATTCGTAGTAAGCTTTGATTACTATGATTGTTAGTTTTGGGAATGTCGCTAAACTGCATGGAATACAGACGTGCATAATAACCACCTTTTTGTAGCAGTTGTTCATGCGTTCCTACTTCCATGACTTGTCCTTGGTCGAGTACGGCTATTTGGTGGGCTTTCTGCACTGTAGACAGGCGGTGAGCAATGACCAAAGTGGTGCGATCGCGGCTAAGATTATCGAGGGCAGCTTGTACTAAACGCTCGGAAACTGTATCTAAAGCACTGGTGGCTTCATCTAAAATTAAAATTTCTGGATCTTGCAACAGAGCGCGAGCAATAGCTAATCTTTGTCTTTGTCCGCCAGATAACATCACACCGCGATCGCCTATTAATGTATCAAATTCCTGTGGTAATTTACTAATAAATTCATAGGCATTGGCTCGTTTGGCGGCTGTGATAATTTCCTCATCAGTTGCTTCTGGTTTGCCATAGGCGATGTTATGGCGTACTGAATCATTAAACAAAAATGTATCTTGACTGACAATTCCCATTTTCTGGCGCAAAGATTTCACATCAAATTCACGCAAATCTCTGCCGTCAATTTCAATACTGCCCGATGTTGGGTCATAAAACCTTGGTAGTAAATCTGCTAAGGTAGATTTACCAGCCCCAGAACTACCTACTAAAGCTAAAGTTGTACCACGGGGTAAAAATAAATTGACATCTTTTAGCACTAGTTTCTCATGCCCCGGATAGCCAAAGGATAGGGATTTAAAACTTATACCCTTTTCTAATTTGGTGTAGATAATATTCCCTCTACCCATAAAGGGTTTATTATCCCGGCGCAAAAAATCATCGACTATCTCCACACTCGGCGCACTATTAGCAAAACTATTGCGGATACCATTCAATTGAGAAACTAATGGTAAAACTCGCAATAATACTAATAAATAAGTCAGTAAAACAGCAGATAAAGCTGAAACTTGACTGGCAAATAAAATTCTGCTTAAAAATACAACCACTAGCAAGGATGTGATTCCCATGACTTCACTGACTGGTGCAATCAATTGGGAGTTTACCTGAGAATCAAAATCTGCTTTCTCCCGGTCACGAATTAGTTGTCTAATTTTGTGATATTCTTTTTCTTCATTTCCCGTTGATTTAACTAGTCGAATCCCGTTTAATGTCTCCAATACAGTGATTGAATATAGTTTAGACATCTCACTGAGTTGTTTACCAAAGTCTTTAGAACGGGAAATTGTGTACTGGTTAACTAATGTCACTAAAGACAACAACACAGTAGCCGCAATAGTTAATTGCCAAGAAATAGATAGAAGCAAGCCAATAAATACAGAGAGGGTAATAACATTAATAATTAATTTAATGACATTACTAATAGAACCTGCTGACCGGGCAATTTCTCCTCCTAGACTATTTAATAAATCACCAACTCTCATTTTACTGTAGTAGTCTAGGTCAACCTCTAGCAATAGTCTTAAGCCTTCCTCCCGGATATCTGAAGTTAATTTTCTCGTAAAAGAGCTTGATGTTAAAGAACTAGCATAAGCGGCTAAATTTTTTAAACAAATTGTTAATATAATTGCCAATGACATCACTAATATGCGATAGTTCTCTGGGACACTATCAAACGGAGTCATGATTGATTTAAGCAGGGGAGGGGCATTAGTTAAGTCTATTTCTTGTCCAACTATCTTTAAAACTATCGGCACAATTAAAGTAGTGCTGACACCATTAAATAAAGCTCCAGAAAATCCCAATAATATCGTTAGCAAAATCCAGCCGGGATAGGGTTTAGCAAATTTTAGTAGTAGTTTTCTGGTAGACATCTGTTTTTCTAATCACACCTCAGTTATTTTTATCATTATTTTGTCAATCTTTAGTAAGAGGTAGGAGATAGGGGAAAGAGGAGACTGGAAAAATCGAACTTGCACCAAACTTCCTTGCGCCCCTTCACCCTTGCTTAAAACCCCATGCCTTGTCCTTTTCCCCCCTACTTTTTTATAACTGAGCAATTAATGATTCCAGTGTAGAAGCCATTGCCTGTAAACTATATTTCTCTACACATCTTGCTCTAGCTTTTTCTCCACGCTCATTAGCCAAGTCTAAATTTTCAAATATTAATTGAATCTTCTCGGCAATTTGTGATGGTGATGCTGGGTCAACTAAATAACCAGTATCGGCTAAAATTTCTGTGATATCTCCTACATGAGTTGATAATACAGGTTTAGCCATAGCCATCCCATCTGTCAACTTTAAAGGAAATTGAGCGCGAGAAGTTAAGGTATCTCGTTGCGGCACAACCACAACATGAGCCGCCGCTACAATTTCTGGCATAACTTCTACAGGACACTTTGGTAATTTAATTATCCAACGTCCCCATTTTTGCATTAATTGCTCATCGTAGTCGTCGTAAGGACTCCCACCGACAATTACTAGTCTAAAATCAGACTCATTTAATAAATCTAACGCCATTAAAACATCTTCCACTCCCTTATGGGGACGTGGTGCGCCAGGAAACATCAAAATACGATATTCAGACAGTCCATAACGCTCTCTACTGATTTTTGGGTCATACTTACTAGGATCAAACATAGTAGTATCTTTCCCGTTTGGTACATAAACACCGCCAAAACGTGCTTGTAGAAACTGAGTATCTACTGTCACGGCATCGGCTTTGGATACTAACTTTTCTATCCATTGAAGATACAGTGGATGGTCGGGAAACCTCAATGCACCATTAGGCTTAAAAATATCTCTGTACAATTGCTTAAAGCCAGGACGATATCGCCATTTATCCCCACCATGCCAACTCAGTTCCCAGTCATCCATATCTAAAATTACAGGCTGACGGCTACTCAACTTCTTCCATAGGGAAACACCAAAACTAGTGGGTTTAGGTTTGACTGCATAAATAATATCGCCGTCTACTTTTTGTAAGAGTTTTTGAGCAGAATTGAAAAAATAGGGATAGTTAGTACCAGCAATAGGAATAACTGTAATTTCATCAGGAGGAATTGCATACAGTTCTGTTCCATACAGAAACCCTACAATTTCTATTTGATGTCCTAAAAACTTCAAAATCTGAGCTAGTAAAAAAGCTCGGACGCTACCACCACCTGATAAATCGCTAACTACTAATGAAACCTTCATGATCTCTAAATTAACCGTTCAATAAAGGGGAACAAAGCAACACTGCTAGCTAAAAAATTATTATTAATAATAGATAAATCTTTTTGTATTTGCTCTATTTTACTGCCTTTGTGTCGATGTCCTTTACCTGTATAGTGAATAATATAACTTTGAAATCGATGTTGAATAGGCTCTTTCCCTCGATAATACAAGATGTAGCGATCAGTTTTATTTTTGATCTCTTGTTCTTTTTGGTATTCAGGGGAAATTACACCGATGAAGGCATTAGTCATATTCAGAACTTGATTGATTCTCCTGACAAATCTAAGATTGCTATTTTTGGTGTGTGTTGTATGATTAAATTTATAACCAATATCATAAATTTCTATCCCTAATTTTTGGACAGCGTAGTTTAATAT
>JBODRP010000199.1:0-10248 GCA_050633005.1 Trichormus sp.
TTCAACGATTCAGCTAACCCCAAAAAAACTTCAGCTTGCGATTTCAAAAAATCAGCAAACTCAATATAATCATCTACGTTAGCGATAGCATCATTAATACTTTCTAAGCGTTGATTGACACCAGATTCAAATATAGATTTGACTATATCGAAACCTAATTCCTGGGAAGTTGGAATATATGTATCTTTATCAAAAGCATCTCCTAATTTATCTTGAATTTGTGCAAACACTGAATTTGCTCTTTCCAAGAGTTCATCATCATTGATTACACTATCAGTTACTTGGGAATTTAATGCCAATTTTAAGCAATCATAACCTTGATATAACAGGCTATGTAATTCAAAATCCAGAACTACTTCAGGGTTATAGAGAGATTTAAATATATCCTCTAAAGAGTGAGCTACCTTATTAATTACTTCTAAGCCAACAGTAGCAGCACCCCCTTTAATTGTATGAGTTGCCCGCATTAAGTTATGCACGGTGGCTGTACTATGAATTTCAGATAAACTCAATAATTCTTGTTCAATAGTTTGTAGTAATTCAGGTGCTTCTGCGAGAAAATAAATATAGCCCTGTTCACGGATTTCAGCGTCGGTAATCATAATTTTAAGAATTTAAGAGTATAAGTTATGAGGGTGTAGGGTTTCCATGAATAAGGTTATGGGGAATGGAGTATAGGGTGTACGAAGGAATCAATTCAAAATTCATAACTCAGGGATTGCTACTTTCCCAACTACACCCTAACCCCTACACCTTAGTTTCAGTAATTAATACCAAATTGGGATAGTTAGTATTGTTTCAATATTCTGGAATAGGCTAAGAATCTAGGCTTTTAATCCAAAATCCAAAATCCAAAATCCAAAATTCAAAATCCAAAATTGGTATAAGAGGAGAATTATATCCCCTCTTAGCTATCTATCCCCTTGTGCTTAGTACCTGATTTAACTCACTTTGAACTTACTAGCAGTTGTTAACAAATTTTGTGCCATATTCGATAAATCTTGGAATACAGCAGCAAGTTCTTGAGATTCACCAAAAGTTTTGTTAGCAATTTCTGCTACATCTTTCATAGAATTAGTAACAGATACCGATTGCCCCATTTGCTTTTGTGTAGCATCAGTAATTTGATGAATTAATTGACTAATTTCCGCAGTAGCAGAAACGATCGCATTTAAGTTTTGTCTGGTTTCATTGACGAAGTTTGTACCTTCTACTACCTGCTGAATCCCAGTTTCCATTGCTACCGCTACTTCCCCAGTTTCCTCTTGAATCTCTTGGACTAATTTTTCAATTTCAATGGTGGCGGCGGCTGACTGGCGGGATAAGGAACGGACTTCATCAGCTACCACAGCAAAGCCTTTGCCATATTCCCCGGCGCGTGTAGCTTCAATGGCAGCATTCAAAGCCAGTACGTTCGTCTGTGTCGCAAAGTTACTAATCAAATTCACGACTTTGGAAATTTTCTGGGAAGACTCACCCAAGCGTTTAATCTTTTTACTGGTTTGAGCCACAGTTTCACGAATTGCTTGGATGGCTTGCACTGTCTGGTTCATTGCTGCATCACCAACTTCAACAGTTTGGTTGGCTTGCTTGACTGCTACTTGTACCAACTCTGCGCTACTAACCACGGCTTGGGTAGCATTAAGCATCTGTTGAATCTCACTCAAAGCCATGTTGATTTCGTCAGACTGTTGTTGAGCTAAATTATTCAACCCTGCTAGGGACGTATTGCTTGTACTAGAAGTTTCAGCAACTTTTTGGGAAGATGTTTGTACTTGCAGTACGATTTGACGCAATGCTTGTAGGGTATTATTATAAGCGTCCGCAATTGTACCTAGTTCATCTTCCGTAATCGGCGCACGTACAGTTAAATCACCGTTGAGAGCCGGTCTAACAGCTGTCAGCAGTTGAATAGAACGCTGTTGCAGTAATTCCTTGGCGGCTTTATCCCGTGCGGCTGCTTCTGCGAGTTGAGCTGATTGTATCTGGAGTTTTTGCAAGTATTCAGTTTGTTGTAATGCTAGTCCTAGTTGGTCGCCAATTCTGGCTAAAAATGCCACTTCTGATTCTTCCCATGTACGCACACCAGAATTTTGATAGGCTGCCAATAGTCCCCACAATTTTTCACCAAAGAAAATCGGCACTATGACATAGGCTCTAGCTTCAAACTGCTCTAAAATTTCTAGGTGGCAGGGGGAATGATCTGTTTGATAGATATCATTGACAACGAAGCTTTCACCCTTGACATAGCGACCACCTTGAGTTTCTTGGAGGTAGGTATCTTCCCAAACAGTTTTGATATCGGGGCCGACTAGTTTCACCCAATTACTACCCACAGATTCGGCAACAAATAACCCACTCCAATCAGGGTTAAAGCGAAAAATAACTACGCGATCGCATTTCAAAAATTGCCTTACATCCTGGGTACTAACCTTGAAAATCTCTTCTAACTCTAAAGCTTGGCGGATACGGTTAACTATCTTGGTAAAGGTTTTTTCTTGTTCTGCTATCTGAGTTAATTTTTCTGTTTTTAGTCTGACTTCTTCTAGATAATCTAACTGTGATTTAGCGACGCTAAATTGTGAGGCAATTTGATTTAAGAAAACAGCTTCCCATTCTTGCCATTCACGAGGGCCAGAATTTTGATAGACTGCCAGTAAACCCCATAGTCGTTCACTAAAGAAAATCGGAACTATGATGTAAGCTTTCGCATCAAATGTTTCCAATATTTCTATATGACAAGGTTGAAAACCTGCTTGATAGATATCATTGATAACAGAATATTCACCTCGGATAAACTTCCCACCTTGGTGATCTTGGAGGTAGGTATCGTTAAGAACAGTTTTTTCCTCAGATGTGACTAACCTTGTCCAACCTTGACCAACTGATTCTGCTACAAATCTGCCTCCCCAACAATCACCATCAAACTGATAAACCGCAGCGCGATCGCATTTGAGGAATTGACGCATTTCTTGAGTCGTAGTTCTAAAGATACTATCTACATCGTGGGCTTGGCGGATGCGGTTAACTATCTTGGTAAAGGCTTTTTCCTTTTCCGCAACTTGAGCAAGTTGTTCTGATTTGTCTCTGACTTCTTCTATATAGTCTAATTGTGCTTTAGCTATGCTAAATTGTGAGGCAATTTGATTTAAGAAATTGGCTTCCCATTCTTGCCATTCACGAGTCCCAGTGTTTTGATAAGCGGCTAGTAAACCCCATAACTTATCGCTAAAAAAGATGGGGACTATCATATAGGCTTTCGCTTGGAATGTTTCCAATAACTCTATATGACAAGACTTTAAGTTGGCTGCATAAATATCATTGATGTAGGAATATTCCCCTCGAACATACTTACCCCCCTGGTTGTCTTGGAGGAAGCTATCGGTGACTGTCGTTTTAGTTGCTACAAGAGGTGTCCAACCTTGACCAACTGATTCTGCTACAAATAAGCCACTCCAGTCAGGATAAAACTGAAAAACAGCCACGCGATCGCACTTGAGAAACAGGCGAATTTCTTGGGTGGTAGTTCTGAAAATAGTATCTACATCGTGGGCTTGACGGATGCGGTTAACTATCTTGGTGAAGGATTTTTCTTTTTCCGCAACTTGAGCGAGCTTTTCCGATTTGTCTCGGACTTCTTCTATATAGTCTAATTGTGCTTTAGCTATGCTTAATTGTGAGGAAATTTGGTTTAAAAAGTTGATTTCCCAGTCTTGCCATTCACGAGAGCCAGAGTTTTGATAAAGTGCTAACAATCCCCATAATTCTTCCTTAAAGATAATCGGAACTATGATGTAAGCTTGAGCTTGTAATGAGTTCAATAGTTCTAGATGACAAGGATTAAAACCTGCTTTATGAATATCATTAACAACGCAATTTCTGCCTGTAAAATAATCACATGCCTCCGTATCTTTGAGAAAAGTATCACTAATTTCAGTACCGATAAATGGTGTCCAACCTTGACCAACTGACTCAGCGATAAATTTCCCACCGACTTCTGGGAGTAACTGATAAACACCCATGCGATCGCATTTGAGAAATTGGCGCACTTCTTGGGTAGTAGTTTTAAAAATAGTTTCTACATCTTGAGCTTGACGGATGCGGTTAACTATCTTGGTAAAAGCTTTTTCTTTTTCCGCAATTTGCACTAGCTGTTCAGATTGCATTCGGACTTGTTCTAGATATTCTGCATAAGCTATGGAAACACCCAATTGCAAACCAATCTGGCTCAAAAAGTTGACTTCCCAATCTCGCCAATTACGAGGCCCAGAATTTTGATAAGCTGCCAATAAACCCCATAATTTTTCACCCGTAAATACAGGAACGATGATATAAGCTTTGATTTCAAATTGTTCTATAACATCTAAATGACAGGGAGAATGAATTGATTTGTAGACATCATGAATTACAGAACATTCATTATGGCGATAACGTCCGCCTTGGGTTTCTTGGAGGTAAGTATCTTCCCAAATGGTTTTGATGCCTGGCCCTACTAGTTTTACCCAATTATTACCCACAGATTCAGCTATATATTCCCCACTCCAATCTGGGTGGAATTTATAAAGACTGACGCGATCGCATTTTAATAATTGCCGGACTTCTTGGGTGGCAATTTGAGATATTTTATCGATATTAGATATCCGCAAAATCTTATCGATGATTTTGCTTAATGACCGTTTAGACTGTTCCTGTAGCTGCGATTCTCTATAAACTTCAAATGCTTGTAATCTGTAAGTTAATTCTGTGGTAACTTGAAATACTAGAGTGATTTCTACTTCTTGCCATTGCCTAGGATCACTACAACTATTAATACCTAGTATGCCCCAAACCTTACCTTCAACTATAATTGGTACACTTAAGCTAGTTTGAATTTGAAATTTATCTAGCAGTTGTTTTTGATAGGCAGTCAGTTGTATTTGATTGCCATCATCAATTGCTATTGGCTCTACATATTCATGATTATTATGTAAACCAAACATAATACCTGGGATGTTTTCACCTAAAGTAGGTGTCCAACCAAAGGCTCTAGATTCTGCTAAAACTGTACCAGAGTCAGGAGAATTAAATTGATAAATAAAGGCGCGATCGCAGTTCAGTTTTCCTCTGACTTGCTCCACAGTCACCTGCAAGACTGTATCAAAATCAACTGCTTGACGCATATGAATTATGATGTCTTGTAACTGCTGCCGCCAAGCTTTAAATTCTTGTGCGATCGCCTGAGATATTTCTTCTTGATAATTATTATTTAAATTAACATTATCTTTTGTGTTTTCTACCGCCTCTACTTTAGCTAATGAATTTTCATTGACGTTATTTTTCTGATATGTAATTGCCATGCCTTGAACCTCAAATACTTATGGATTGAAGAGATTAACGCTGAATGAATTATTCAGCTATCACCACACTTACGAGTCAACAATAAATCTCAAACATACCCATCATTTCTACTTAGTTATGATGAGCATATACAGGAGAATGTATAATAGCCTCAGCATCAAGATTCAATATCATTTTTTCCTCACAATTCATGAAATATCCTTGTAAAAAAGGAGATATTGATGGTGAGAATAATTCGGCAGATGCTGCTTTCATTTGATGGGGATCTAACCATTCAATATCCATCAACTGCCTAACTAATAAACCTAAATATTTACCATTCTCTTCTAGTACAATTGCCATCATTTTCACCACCATATTTGCTGTTTGTGATAATGGTGGATAACCAAGCATTTCATCTAAATCAACTAACCAGAGCATTTCATCCCGCCAGTTATAAACACCCAAAATATAACTAGGCATTTGCGGCACGCCACATATATCTGCCAAAGATATTTGTAAAACTTCTGTGATCTGGTCTAAGGAAATTACTGCTGTATCTCCAACTCCCAAATTAAAACTTAAAAATTTTTGCTGTTTCTCCAAAGTAATTAGTCCTTTAATTACAATGCTTAATTAACAAATTTCTTTAAAGTTAGTGCTAATTCTTCCTGATTGATTGGTTTAGAAAGATAAGCCTCTGCACCTAGCATATTTCCCCAAATTTTATCTACATCACTATTTTTAGTAGAACAAAATACTACAGGAATTGTGCTGGTATCGGGGTTACTTTTGAGTTCTCGACAAATTTCAAAGCCACTTTTACCAGGTAAAATTACATCTAGTAAGATTAAATCTGGTTTAGTATTATCTATTTTCACTTTTGCTTCTTCACTACTTGTGGCACTAATGACAGAACAACCTGCTTGTTGTAAATAACGTGTGAGGATTTCCATATCAGTCAAGCCATCTTCAATAACTAAAACAGTAGCCATAGCAATTCCTTAGATAGATTTGATAAATTACCCAACATCAATTGAATATTTATTTAACAAGTAGCCGTCATGAACCGAGTACACCAGAACACATGAAAAAGTCTTTCCCTTACACTCCTACACCCCTTTTTTAGAAATAATTAAAGGTTGGTAGTGTTCGCTGCGAGAACAAATAAGGACTTCAGTCCTTACTACAAAAGGAATTTCCCATTTTTTACATTACTTAATGTAGTTTGTTTTTTTTGCACCGACTTACTTAGTAGGAGTTAGCGGTGGCTAAGAGTTACCTTGCCAACATCTATCTGTTGATGATTTCTGTTGACTGTTCAACGATTTAAGCAATGTCTCACGAGAAGTTTAGTTTGTTGTTATTGTGGTTGCTTATTAATAAAACTGGCTCAGAGAAATTACTTAATGTTACATTTTTTATTATTATAAATAATAAAAAAAATGTAAAAATTAAAACTTAATTTAGGGCTGCAAATATGCCCAATCTCATGGCAATATTATATGGGTCATCACTCAAGCCATACCTTGATGAAAAACTTCTAAATCTGATTTATTGTTAACTGTAGATGAAGAGGTTACAGGCAAGTATTTACGTACAATGCTCATAACTTTATCTGTCACCACAGGTTTAGCGAGAAAATCCGTAGAGCCAACTACCTTAGCACGCATTCTATCTAGTAATCCATCATTACCTGTTAAAATAATTATGGGAGTATTGGCAAAAGTAGAAATCCGTCTTAACTGAGCGCAGATTTCGTAACCACTAGCGACAGGCATAATCAAATCTAAAAAAATCAGGTCTGGTTTTTCCTGAATCAAAATTGGCAAAGCCTGTACAGCATCTTGAATTTTGATAAACCTGAGTCCATGTGAAGTAATAATCTCCTCCAGCATTTTACAGACTTGAGGACTATCATCTACACAAGCTACTAATAGAGGATGATCTGTTTCTGCTTGTACAGAGATAGGTTTATTGGGCTGCTGTATCAAAACTAGAGGTAAATCAGGTACTTCGACTAATTCAATGATGCCTTTAAGGATATAAGGAAGCAAGGAACGAGAAACAGGTAAAACATTCTGTTTCGTTTTGGTGGCTAACTCTCGCAGTGTCAGTTTGCCATTAATCAAACTCACAAAGCTTTTGTATACTGCCGGACTGACTAACTCTTGTAGTTGTTCCGCTCTTCTAATGACTGGTGCTAAGTCAGGAAAAACATTCGCTAACCCAGCTTGTGTCCAAAGATTCCATGAGTCTTGCATTTGTTTAAGCGACACATCTGCACTGGTGAAACTCATGGGAGTCTCTAAAATGACTTGTTGATTGCGATCGCATTTGACTGCCACAAACTTTGTCTGCTGGGCTAAGTCAAATAAAAGTTCAGCTAAAGTGTTCTCCACAATAGCATGAATTTGTTCTCTTTGAATTTTTTGTTTTTTATACAAAATTTCCAAAAGACGATAGTCCCAGTAATTCATGGCTACGTCTTGCTGGCGTAACTGAATTTTATCGACATCAATTTGTGGGCAATGTTGAGCCATCAGTCTACGCCATCGCCGAAACGGATGCGTTCCTCCTGTTGCCCAAACTATCCGCCCTAACCGATAGTAGAAAGTCCATTGATGTCCCTTTGGACTAGTTAGAATTAACTGGCCATTGTATTGCAGGTGAGTGCAAACTTTAAATTCATCTAAAATGTTATTTGATGCCATCTGTTGTAGGTGTTCATAAATTTTGTCTTTAATTAATAAGCCAGCTTTTTCAACAGTAAATCTATGGAGATACCCTGATCAAGCTTCTTCAATGTTGATAAATTTAAAATTTATTTAGGCTGCTCTTGTTCAGATTAGACTTTTAATTTTTGATTTTGTTTAATGTAACAAAATCAATTTTATCCTGAAACAATCAGGTAATTAAAAAAATTATAAAATTACACCAGTTGAGTATATAAACTTAAAGTTTTGCTCAACCTAGTGTAAATTACAGACGAATTTTTCAGGAATTAAACTAAATTGTCACACCTCAGTATATATTTCAACATTAAGATACTTTTCTTGATAGCTATTTTAGGATGTGTTAATTTAATTTATATCCGTATAAATTCTGATTTTTATTAATAGTAAAAACTCTGCTGTTAAACTTTTTTAATTACTTTTATAAGAGCTTAAAAATAAATAAATTTTATTTACAAAAATTATACATTTTCCTAGATTTTATAACTAGGTTGGCATGACTCTTAATAGTCACAGTCAGCCAGAAAGCATGAAAGAATGTAGCAGAATGCTTGATATAGTTGATATTTTATATAGGACTTACGTAACATATGGACGAAAAGCTAATTATTGCCTAGGGGTAGTTTATCAATTACCACTACTTTCGTTAAAGTTTGCCTAAGTCCTGTTATAGCGTAATTAACTGATTTAAACAGAAATCAGACATTTATCTGCAATATTTTTTAACAAAATGTAGGTGTTTAAATCCCCAGCTTCTATCAAGCTGCAAGTGTTGTAGTGGGGTCTAAATCACCGTGAAAACACGGGAACACCGTTAGCGTAGCGGGGTGGGAGCATCGTTGCGAATAGGTTTAACCTTAGAGGATGTTTGCTATGTTTGCTAATCTTGAAAAATCATAATGTTACCAGAATAGCAAGCTACCCAAATTTCCCTCGTTTGGGGATCGTAAGTAATCCCAATGGGATGAGGCTCTACATTGACTTTTTGTAACACTTTCATGTCACTAGTACGAACTTTACTGACTGTGTTTTCTTTATAATTAACAACATAAAGTGACTGACCATCATCAGATAACACCATGCTGCGGGGTGTTTTGCCTGTGGTGACTTTATCTATAACTTTTCTTTGCAGTAAACTAACTTTGGCAATTTTTCCCTCACCATTTAAAGAAGCATAGAGATATTTACCAGTAGGATCTATATTTAAATGACGTGGTGAACTGCCTATATTTTTCAGCCATTTGACTGAAAAGTCTCTCAAATCAACTTCAGCAATATTGTTAGAACCCATGACGGCAGCATAGGCTTTTTCCGAATTGGCATTTACAGCTATTCCGCGAGGGTATGCTCCGAGTTTAATTCGTTTGATTTCTCTATTTTGATTGGCATCTACAATACTTAAATCCCAAGAACACCAATTGCTGACTAATATCAGTTGCTCATCAGGTGACGTGGCAACAAATTTGGGAACTGAACCAACTTGAATGACTCTATCAATCTCTAGGTTCTCTGTATTAATTCTATATAAAAAACTCTTGTCGGTTTTTTGAGATGGATGACATTTATCACTACCAGGGTTGTTAAAACCAGGGCCATACATTTGATAGTTAGACACCCAAGCATATTTGCCATTGTGGGAAAAACTCGCCTCCACTGGCGCGCCTCTGTATTTACCTGGTTTTTTGGCATAACCATGTTTAGATAAATCTACTGCATCGGGAATTACTTTTACTAACTCATAATCCCGGTTATAAACAGTGATGGAGTGGTTATACATCATATTTTGGGCAAAAAATAGCCCATTCCCCGAATAAACCACAGATTTAGGCGAAATTTTAGCGGAAGAAATGGTTTTCACCAATTTCATCCCTGGGGAGCGAGGGGCAAATTTTGTAGGTGGCGGTGCAGTTTGAACTTGATTGTTGGAGGGTGGAGGCTGATCTATAATTTTAGGTTCTGGAGAGGTTGCCAAAAAAGGTGTTGAGTTGAACGCTCCCGAATCAGATTCTAGAGCTGATAATGTTTGTTTGCCAGCAATACCATCAACAATAAGTTTGTTGTTTTCTTGAAACTGGATGACGGCTGCTTGGGTAGCTTCATCAAAATAACCTGTGATGGGTGCATTAAAGTATCCAGCAGCTTGCAATTTTTGTTGTAGGGACATCACCCGATAACTATTGTCGCCTCTTTTGAGCGA
>JBODRP010000200.1:0-10225 GCA_050633005.1 Trichormus sp.
CCCCCTGCCCCCTGCCCCTTGTCTCCCTTGTCCCCCCTACACCCCTACACCCCTACACCCCTACACCCCTACACCCCTCACGGTCTATATAACCACAAAGGCAACCCACTAGTAGACATTTCAAATTCTAGCCAATCAACACCTGCACCTAGTTTAGAAGAAACTTGACGACTCCCTGGTAGAATCCTACTCAATAAGGGTTTGCGTTCTTCTAGGGTATAACAGGGGGTTTTTTCAGGATCAAGTCCTACTAACTCTGCTGTCCAACGACGGGCTTCTTCTTCTGTGCCTAAGCGGTCTACAATACCCAATTCTAAGGCTTGCTGTCCAGTGAAAATCCTGCCATCGGCAAAACTTTTTACTTTTTCTACAGCTAAAGACCTCCCCTCGGCTACTGTCTGCACAAATTGCTGATAACTGGTATCAATCAACTCTTGTAAAATGTCTTGTTCTGGCTCGGTTAGTTCCCGGTCAAATGCCAAAATATCTTTGTAAGGGCCGGACTTAATCACCTTGAAGGAAACACCAATCTTTTCTAGCAGGCGTTCCAAGTTATTCCCCCGCAAAATCACACCAATGCTACCTGTAATTGTGCCAGGGTTCGCCATGATGTGTTCCGCACCCATACCAATATAGACACCACCAGAAGCAGATATATTCCCAAAACTAGCAACAATTTTGGTTTTTTCCCGTAACCGCTTCAGCGCACTGTAAATTTCTTGAGAATCCCCAACTGTACCTCCAGGGCTGTCGATGCGTAGCAGTAAAGCTGGAAATTTTTTTTCCTCGACAGTTTTTAATGCTTCTAGTACCCGTTTGCGCGTAGCACTAGCGATCGCACCTGTAATTTCAATTCTAGCAATTTGTTTTTGAAACTTGGACTTGAAAGGCCAAACCATGAGCAACCAATAAACTTAGCAATAATCTCAATATAAATTGTCTCGTGACCAGTTGACTTGACTAGAAAAGCCAAAACTGTATCACCTCTAGGAATTTTAATCAAATTTTTCTGGTTGATATGGATGCTTGTTTGCTATTCTCTGTTCATAGCCGTTAAATCTAGGCAGAAAATTTAGTACGTCTGAACCAAGTACACTCAGTGCTAATTTGGCACAGTCATTCTTAACCCTTAACCTTCCAATCCAGAGCCAGGATAGAAACTATATTCTTGAGTAACTTAAAGACTTTAAAAGTAATACTTATTAATAAATGTAATTAATACTAAATTACTAATTCCTAGAACAAAATTCAGTCAGAAGCAAGAGTACATAAAACTTGCCAGCAGAAATCAGCTTACATCTTACCCCGAACCTATTTACACCTAGCGATCGCAATTCCATCGCTAAGAGTCCAGACGCAGAATTTGATAACGGTAGTAAACGTAAGTATCGAATAGCCCTCCCACAAAACCGCAGGTAAGGCTGATGACCAAAATCCCGTTGAAAATAGAACCGCTACCAAAGATAGTTAGGAAATTCAATATTCCAGTAGCAGCAATCTCAGCTAACTCTTGCAACAGAGGAATATAGCCACTGACTCCTAAAAATAGTAATACACCGCCGATGAAGATGAACGGAGTCACGAAACTAAAAATCATCGCCAGAATCAAAGATCGAAGATAGTGAGTAAAAGTAGTCATTTCAGACCAACTCCTAAAATCAAGTCAACAATAGCTAATTAGCTATCTGTCCTCTTCTACAATACGTGCGATCGCACCCGAAAGGTCAATCTGTCAAAAATCTTAAGTTTTCATTAAAAAAAGCAGTAACCTACTACACTCAGTGCATGAGACAGAAAAAGTATAAGCATCCCTAAAACCCTTATTAAACCAAGCTTATATTTCCAGAAAACCGGATTTTACAACTTTTAACGTGTTCATGCAAAGCTATGTTTCCTGAGAAAAACGTTACGATAAATTAATATTTATCGGGACTGGGGGCAGGGGGCAGGGAGCAGGGGAGCAGGGGAGCAGGGGAGCAGGGGAGCAGGGGAGCAGGGGAGCAGGGGGAGCAGGGGGAGCAGGGGGAGCAGGGGGAGCAGGGGGAGCAGGGGGAGAAAAATACAATGCCCAATGCCCAATTCCCAATGCCCAATGCCCCATGCCCAATGCCCAATGCCCCATGCCCAATGCCCCATGCCCAATGCCCAATGCCCAATGCCCCATGCCCAATGCCCCATGCCCAATTCCCCATAACTATTGACTATCCCCCATTCTCTTTCGCTATTCTTAAGGCAGTCACCGAGTTAGCTACAAAACATTGAGTGAAACTACATCCAAATCCGGGTTAGGAACGTGGAGTCAGCGATTGCTGGCGGCGGTTTTTCTGGGTGGACAAGCGATAGTTCACCTACTGAGGGGCAAAATCCATTGGCACAATACTAAAGAACAAATGGCAGCAGTGGGGCCAGATTCTCTGTTTATTGCTTTGTTAACTGCTGTGTTTGTGGGTGCAGTATTTACAATTCAAGTGGCGCGAGAGTTTGTGAATTTTGGCGCGGGTAATCTGGTGGGTGGAGTTTTGGCGGTAGCCTTAACACGAGAGTTATCACCCGTGTTGACAGCCGTGATATTAGCAGGGCGCGTTGGTTCTGCATTTGCCGCAGAAATCGGTACTATGCGGGTTACAGAACAAATTGATGCCATGTTAATGCTCAGAACTGATCCTATTGATTATTTAGTCATTCCTCGCCTACTCGCTTGTTGTTTGATGCTGCCGATTTTAACTCTCTTGTCTTTGGTGACAGGAATGTTAGGCGGGTTAATCATTGCGTCTAATATGTATGGTATCTCCGACACCATGTTTTTAGATTCTGCCCGTAACCTTTTAGGGAGTTGGGATATTTTGAGTGCGATGATTAAAGCCTGTTGTTTTGGGATGTTAATTGCAGTGATTGGTTGTAGCTGGGGATTAACTACCACAGGAGGTGCTAAAGGTGTGGGACAATCAACCACAACAGCCGTTGTTACAGCTTTGTTAATTATCTTTATCAGCAACTTTTTTCTATCATGGATTATGTTTCAGGGAACGGGTAGTGCGTTGTTGCAGGGACTGTAATAGTTGACTGATGACGGTTGACTGATGACTTTTAGAATGGGAAAAGAGTTTAGTAATAAAACAGGATAAAAAACGGTGACTAGTTCAATTGCTCCCAAATTTACATCTACGGTAGAACTTAAGCCTAGTTATACTATCCCTATAGTGCTGGTAATTACTGCTGTTCCACTCATGTTTTTTCAACCGGTGCTAGGAGCAGTATTGGCACTGTTCGGTTTATTTCTCTTATTTCAAACGGTAACGCTGCGGTTGCAATTTACCGCCACGGACTTAGATATTAAAAGAGGGGAAACACTGATTCGCCGTTTTCCTTACAGCGAATGGCAGAACTGGCGGATTTTTTGGTATCCAGTTCCTATACTGTTTTATTTCAAGGAAATTAACAGTATTCACTTTCTCCCGATTTTATTTGATGCCAATACCCTCAGAACTTGCTTGGAAGAACGTTGTCCCAGGATTTAGACTGTATTTTGGAAAGTTATTTATTGGTCTTATAGCGATCGCATTATAGTTTATGAACCCAGAGGAATCTCAAACCCCAGAACCGATTGATGAGTGGTTAGAACAAATCCAACCAGAAAACCCTCAGCCGGAAAATCCCCAAACCCCTGTAGAAGAATCTGTTGTGGAAATAGAAGCCCAAACTTCATCCGTTGAGTCACCTTCAGATGATACTCATCCTGAAGTTGTCTCTGACGCAGAAGTTGCAGAGGTGTTAATGCAGGAGTCAGAAGGGGAAGCTACAGCACTGGGTTCACTCACAGAATCAGAACAACATATTGCCGAATTACAAAGTGCAGAAGCAACCCTCAAAGCAGAAATAGCCAACCTGCAAAAGACATACGACACCCTTCAAGCACAAATCCACGAAACGCAAACCGCACTGGGAAAGGTAGTGCAAGAGTCTCTAGTACAACTAGAACAACGCAAACAAACCCTACAAATTTCTATAGAACAACTAGAACGCCGTCAAGAACGCATTCGCAACGAGATGCGAACTACTTTTGCTGGTGCTTCTCAAGATTTGGCCATTCGGGTACAAG
Organism: Trichormus sp.; assembly: GCA_050633005.1. GTDB lineage: Bacteria > Cyanobacteriota > Cyanobacteriia > Cyanobacteriales > Nostocaceae > Trichormus. Next base: position 4,100 of record JBODRP010000200.1, read on the forward strand.
GTTTTAAAGACTATCTCACCGGCAGTTTACAAGATTTGGCCGCCGCCGCCGAGCAATTACAATTAGTCCCCCCTGTCACCGAAAGAGAAAAACCCACTGTAGTTATCAAAGAAGCTAGACAGGCTGAACCCCAACCAGGAACTCCCCAATTTGCCCCGCAACAGTTTCAAGACACAACTAAGCAAATTCGTCGCTTAATTGATCAATATCGTAACAAACCCGATTATTATGGCCCGCCTTGGCAATTACGCCGCACCTTTGAACCAGTCCACGCCGAAAGAGTTGCCAATTGGTTTTTTAACCAAGGGGGACGGGGTGCTTTGCGGACAATGGGTAGCCGCTTACAGAATGTTTTGATTGCTTCGGCAGCAGTTTCGATATTACATAAACTGTATGGCGATCGCGTGCGTACAATGGTTTTAGCTAATACACCTGAGCGTCTAGGTGAATGGCGGCGCGGTTTACAAGATTGTCTAGGCATAGGTCGTCCAGATTTTGGACCAGATAGGGGAGTGGTATTATTTGAAACAGCAGATGCTCTGGCACAAAAAGCAGATCGCCTCGTGAAAAACAATCAATTACCCTTAATTCTCATTGACGATTCCGAGGAGCAAATCAGCTTAGGACTACTACAATTCCCCTTGTGGTTAGCTTTTGCCCCTGATCCTAAAGCTATGAGAAATTATGATGATGACTTTTAGGTTAGTCATTAGTCAGTAGGGGCGGGTTATGTGAGATATTCATAGGCAAAACATATACATTGCTAAACCCGCCCGTACAACAGTTAACAGTTAATGAAAGTGTGGAACTAACCCCGAACAGTGAACAGTACGGAGGAGAAAATGGTTGTTACACTGCAACTGCGTCAAATTGATGTTCAACCGGGGCAGTGCTTGACATTGCGGGATATTAGTTGGGCAGAGTTTCAAGCCATCTTAGACGAAATCGGAGAACACCGCGCCGCACGAGTTGCTTATTATCAAGGGGTGCTAGAAATTCGGATGCCGTTACCGGAACATGAAGTTACGAAGGAACTCATTGGTGACATGGTAAAGCTGTTACTCGATGAGCTAGAACTTGATTGGGAAGGTTACGGTTCAACCACATTTAAGCGTTCAGAAATGTCAGCAGGTATTGAACCAGATACCTGTTTCTACATCCAAAATGCCAGTAAAATGATTGGTAAACGACGGATAGATTTGTCAAGTCGCTTCGCTCCAATTCAAAATTAAAAATTCAAAATTCAAAATTAAAGACAATTAGTGGGGGCTTGAACCCGCCACTAATTGAAGACCGCTAAATTGAAAATTTAGCGGGGGCTTGAAACCCAGAATTAATTAATTCAAAATAATTTGCTTTCTTCATTTTGAATTTTGAATTTTGCATTTTGAATTCAAAAAAGTTGACTACTCCCCGTGCTTCAGCACGGGGATTCTAAACTGTTACAAAAAGCGAGGTGAAAACCGTCGCTTTTTGCGTTTTACAGTTTTTTTTCCAAAGAAATATCCTTGGCGGGACAGTCAAAAGCCCCCTAACAACCTTGGCTAAATCTAATTTGAGTTTTAGCTGTGTCGATGCTTTAATGAGCATATTGGCACTGGCGTTTAAATCAGCAGAGATTTGTTTACCAGTTGCAGTGACAAACAAACCACGTTTGACTCGTTTTCCTGAAGATACCCAACGCCAGTCGCTACAATGGGGGGAACCCCCACAACGCGCTGGCTCCCCTTCCGGTTTTTCGCAGAATTTAGGTATTGTATCACCATCCAAAAACGACGCTTGACTAGTATAGCTCTCCTCAACTTCATGAAATTTGATCCTGTACAGTTCACATAGTTGTTTAATCCTCTGTTTCAGCCTTGCAGTTGGTATCTGGACAATAGTTTGATTATTTCTTTTACCTAATTCAATACTGTCTTTATGGCGTTGATTCCAGCCAAAAACTAGATTACCAATCTTGTTTTCTAAACAGTGATTGATTACTATTCTGGCTGCTTTATTTACTGCATCTCGGATTTGACGGTTACGTTTTTCTGTGATGTATGCAAGTTTTTTACTCCAAAAACCTTGAGGTTGATTGGTTTTAAGTCTTGCTACCTCTTTGTTGTACCACTGGTTTAAGCTTTTAACTTTGCGACCATCTACAATTAAGCTAGTTCCCACATTAGAAATACAGCTTAACCAGTTATTGACCCCGTGATCTATCCCCAACGCTAAGGTATAGTCTAAATCTGGCGAATATGCTTCTAGCTTGTAGACAAATTCAGCGTAGAAACAACCGTTACGGGGCAATATACGCAATTCTTTGATTTTTAGATAATCTAAATTACTGGGCATTGGTATTGTAAATGAATCAATACCGAACCAAGTTTTTACTAGATTACCCAAGGGGATGCGAATTTGCCCGTTAATCAGCTTTAAGTGTTGTTTAGGGTAAGTGACTAGAGTTAAGCCACCTTTTTTTCTGTAGTTAGGTAATCTAGGTCTTTGCTCTATTTTTCCCTCAAAGTAAGCTTTTCTGAGTTGTTTGAATGATTGAAATGATTCGGCAACAGTAATTAATGCTTGCTGTGCCGCTTGTGAGTACAAGGCTTGATAGTGTTTGTTTTGTTTGTATTCGTAGAGCAAATCAAATTTGCTTACTATCTTGCCAGTTTTTAGAAATAGCTGTCTTGCTAAATATATGCCGCAATTGGTGAGTTTATTTGCTTCACTACAAATAAACTCACCAATTGCGGCAAGTTCATTACTTGGTTTAATTAAAACTTGCTGGCAACCGTACATTACACCACCACAATAGCTGAAATGATTTCTGATTCGGTGATGTAATCGTAATCTAAAAGCATATCTGAATTGCTAGTTAATTCAGATATGCTGATTCCTATTTGTTCTCTTAAAATTAATGATTCTGGGGTTAAATGTACCAAATATACCCAGTTGCTATTTAGATACATGAAACCTGTGATTGAACCTGTTAAATTACACAGTTCATCATCTATATCGGGTTTTTGATACCTAATCACTTGATTAAGCTTAAAAAGTGGCGTTTTCCAATTTTGAGGCAAATAAATACTATTGTTATTTTTGCCGTTTTTTGCCATAATAACAATGCTCCCTCGTAAGATACGTTTACAGGTGAGAAGTCGTCTAGCTAAAGTGGTGTCAACACTTTTTCTAGGCGCATATTTTTTGTATATATATTGTACAGTAAGTTTGTACCAAACTCAAGACTATGCTACTAGCAGCTTAAAACCTGCTTTGTGGTTTTCATCCCCCCTCTTAGCACGAAGTACGCAACTACGTTGCTACTTCTCAGGGGTTTTCAACCTACCTTTTATAAACTATTGACGCTTGTAAATTTCCTATGGCTGTTTGGTTAAGTTTGTGTGGTGTAGTTGTACTTTTAGCTTACCTGTTGGGTTCTTTCCCCACAGGCTATATTGCTGTGAAACAACTTAAGGGTATTGATATCCGGGAAGTCGGTTCAGGCTCAACAGGTGCAACCAACGTGTTGAGAACCTTGGGTAAAGGAGCAGGCGCATTTGTTTTATTAGTAGATTGCTTCAAGGGAGTATTAGCGATCGCTCTAGTCTACTATTTATTCAACTTCGCCTCTACTCAAAATCTGCTTCCCACCACAGTAGACGTAAAACTTTGGCAACCTTGGCTAGTAACTTTAGTAGGTTTAGCCGCCATTTTGGGACACAGTAAGTCTATCTTTTTAGGTTTTACAGGTGGTAAATCCGTCGCCACCAGTTTAGGAATTTTATTAGCGATGTCTTGGCAAGTGGGTTTAGCTACCCTGGGCGTGTTTGCTGTAGTTGCGGCGATATCGCGGATTGTATCATTAAGTTCCATTACTGGCGCGATCGCAGTCTCTATCCTCATGGCAATTTTCCACCAACCTTTACCCTATATCCTATTTGGAGTAGCTGGTGGGTTGTATGTAATTTTGCGTCACCGAGGCAATATTGAGCGTTTATTAGCTGGTACAGAACCAAAAATTGGACAGAAGTTAACTACTGAGTCAGAAAATAACGCCTAAATTGTGCAATTGACAAAACAAATTTCTTAAATTCAGTCAATTATTACAATATTAATAACTGCAAATCAAATATGAAATTACCTGAACTAGATTCTACAACCATAGATCGCATTATTGAAATGGCTTGGGAAGATAGAACCCCTTTTGAAGCCATTGAAGCCCAATTTGGCTTGTTAGAAAAACAAGTAATTGTCCTGATGAGGCGTGAAATGAAAGAATCTAGTTTTCGGATGTGGCGAGAGCGCGTCACTAAGCGTAAAACGAAGCATTTAAGTCAGCGAGATTTTATTCCAGGTAGGTTTAAGTCAGATAATCAAAAGACCTAGAATTAATTAATGACTAATGACTAATGACTAATGACTAATGGTGTTGTTAATAAATACTTTCTTTTTAGTCCAAATTTAATTTACATTTCTCCCAATGGGTGGGGAAATCTCAATCAATTAGGGACTTTCAGATAAAAAAATATCTAAACTGTAGGGTGCGTCAGTGCGATAGAACCTAACTATAGTCAGAAATTATTCATACTGACGCACCTTACCCAATCATTACTTAGAACTCATTCCTATTTCCCACGCCACCGAATCTGTTTCTTCAAAGTTTCGGCACTCATCAAGCATCTTAATTCAAAAAAGCTGTTCTCTCGTATTGTTTGATACAAAAATTTCGGCACTCCCATCTACTCCCAACCCTGTAACGGTACATTTAGTGATTTGTCTAGATACTGGTACTAAACCAAGTTCAATTGTTCTACTCATGCTTATTAACAATTTATTGTAGCCAGTAGGTAAGAGGTTATCTCGTGATATTTATGACAACTTACTAACTATAGGCGATTATTTTCATGGGTTAGTCAATCAACTACCAGAAACTAATGCTATTAGAAAATTATGATTAAATTTAGGCATAAATCAAGGTTTAAAATCACAGGAAATATCCCTATTTCACCAGCGAGAAAAAGCTTGGAGTCATGTTTTAAAAATACCTGTAGCAGTTTACCATACTTATCTTAAAGGTGTAGAACTGACCAGTAAAATTTTAAATGAGCAATTACAAATAGAACAAGAATTGGCAGAATTTGAGTTTAGCTAAAATATATTTACCGATTTACTATCTACTTCCTTAAATAAAACCTACACTATTCTCAGTCGTTGGACACAAAGTATTTTTGATGCAGAATGGCAAGCTATTTACACATTAATTTAGTTATGAAATAGGAGAAAGATTTAGTGTACAAATTGGCTTAGTAAATAATAATTCTAGTGAAAATTTTGTGATTTAAAAATTGACAATGCCTAGTTTTTGGAATTGACCTCATTTTAGATTTTAGATTTTAAATTTTGGATTGAAGATTCAAAATTTAAAATCTAAACGGGCTTCAAGCCCCCGAATTAATACTCGCTCCGCGAGAAGCAAGCTACGTGCAATAAATCTAAAATCCAAAATCCAAAATTTTTAATTAAAGCCCCTGCATTCATAAGCCACTGCGGTGGACGGGTTTCCCGGCATAAAGCAAGTGGCGTGTATGGGGTTAATCTAAAATCCAAAATCCAAAATCCAAAATTGATTGACATACTCCCCGCGCCGCCCTCGGGGACGGCGATGGGAAGAATGGCGGGAATAGCTCAAATCAACTGAATGCCATCGATTTCTACCAGGCTTGCTTCGACATCACTCTCCGAAATCTCAACAAATACGCGATCGCTGCTGCTGCTAATCCGACATAGGTTCCAATCCAAACTCCCGTTCCAGCTAGGGGCGTGTGAAATCCCAGCAGATAACTCATTGTCAAACCAATTCCCCAATAAGCTGCTGTTCCCAAAAGCATTGGAATTCGAGTATCCTGCAAACCTTGTAGAACGCCATTTGCTGTGCGCTGTATGCCATCAATGATTAATCCGAAGGCAGCGATCTTCATCAGTGAAATACTAATATTCAAAGCATCTGCATTGGCTGGATTATTGACATCAAGATATAGACCGATGATTTGATTAGGCAGCGTAAATAGCACAATTCCACTAACCAGCATGAACGATACTGCTAATCCAATACCAACCCGTGCCGCTTGTTGAATCTGCTTT
>JBODRP010000201.1:0-10193 GCA_050633005.1 Trichormus sp.
ATATGACTACGACTGCGATCGCCTCATGATTGAAGAAGCTATTCGTTGCGAACTACCAGTTGCTGCATGATCGAAAGCCAGTCAATTATCTTTTTCATAGATCGATGTCTAGGAAAAAAAACCATTGCCGAAAAACTCCGTAGCGCAGGAATTGCTATTGAAATCCATGATGATCACTTTGTGCAAGATGCTAAAGATGAAGAATGGCTACCAGAGGTGGGAAAAAGAGGCTGGGTTGTTCTTACCAAAGATGGCAAAATTAGTAGAAACTCTTTAGAAAGGATTGCTGTTGCAGGGGCGCATATCAAGATGTTTGCTCTTGCTTCTCAAGGACTTTCAGGAGATAACATGGCTACTATCTTCCTCGAAAGCATCCCCCTCATACAAGAATTTGTGCGTAAGCATCCTGCTCCATTTATTGCCAAAGTTTATCGTGATAAACGTATTAGTCTATGGAAAGATAGTCAAACTTTATTAGAGGAATTGCAACAATTCTTAGATTAATCTTCGATAATCACAGCTATTTTCTCTTACTAAAACTGCGATACTCCCAAGGATTAATAAATTTAGCATCCCCCCAAATCCCAATGTTCTGCTGTTGTGCTTGAGCTTCTGCTTGCTGCACTAAATCTTTACTGGGACACTTATTTAAATAGGGACGATAAACCTTAGCTAACCCTTCTTTTAACAAGATTTCTTGGACAAAAGTACCATCTCTTAATCGTACCTCAGCCACTTTACGCCCATAACGATCGCTATCTGTAATCGTCAGTGTAACGCGATCGCCACTTTGTTTCACCAACTGCTCTAATCTAGTTTGTGCTTTCGTACCCCAATTAAATTGATTGCGATCGCTAGCTCTCCTACTAGCTTGCTCTTTCCGAGAATGAGGTATTTCCGGCGCATCCATACAAGCAAAGCGCACCGTAAATTTATTACCCTGAGCATCTTTCAGTACTAAAGTGTCACCATCACTCACCCGCTCAACTAAATCACCAGAAACGCCAAACAATTGATTACAACCCATCACACCCATAACCATGAATGCTGCACTTAATAAAATTAGGAAATTTTTGTGTAATTTAGTCATAAGTAAATAGTGAATAGTCAATAGTCATCAGTTTTTCTCCTCTGCTCCCCCCACTTCCCACACTCCCCACACTCCCCCTGCCCCCTGCCCCCTACCCCAGTCGCCTATAATACTAATTAGTTATCCAATTATTTTGGCACTGAATATTGCATCTGCCTATGCCGAAAACTAAGCCATCTCAGACTGATTCAGATATATTTGCGGCGGTTGCTGAGTATTTCAAGATGCTATCGGAAGCTAGCCGACTGCAAATTTTAGCGTGTCTTAAATCAGGGCCAATGAATGTGATGGAACTTACGGAAGCTACAGGCTTAGGACAAGCAAATTTATCTAAGCACTTGAAAGTATTAACCCAGGCGGGGATTGTCACTCGTCAACCAAAAGGGACTAGTGCTTTTTATGAGATTGCTGATCCGATGATTTTTGATCTGTGTGAATTAGTGTGCGATCGCATTAGCGAAAGAATCCTACAACAAGCCGAAAATCTCAAAGCTTTGCAAAATACAAGAAATATTTTTTAACAATAATTAGGACTTACCCAACTAGCATATCTGATGTAGATGTAGGGTGTGTGACGCTGCCAAAGTATTTGAACGTAGTCATGAGATTTATAGCGTCACGCACCAACCATGAATCAATTCAAAATTCAAAATTAAAGACGGTAGATGTAGATGTAGGGTGTGTGACGCTGCCAAAGTATTTGAAGGTAGTCATGAGATTTATAGCGTCACGCACCAACCATGAATCAATTCAAAATTCAAAATTAAAGACGGTAGATGTAGATGTAGGGTGTGTGACGCTGCCAAAGTATTTGAAGGTAGTCATCAGATTTATAGCGTCACGCACCAACCATAAATTCTAAATAAAAAAGCACCCTAGAATTAGGGTGCTACTGTATGAGCAGTACCAATGCAGCAACTAACTTGCAATCGATGGAGCAGCAAGGGCAATGGGTTGAGCTTCACCAGATGCTAAGTCTAGAGGGAAGTTATGAGCATTACGCTCGTGCATCACTTCAATCCCTAAATTGGCTCTGTTTAATAAATCTGCCCAGGTATCAATTGTGCGCCCTTCATGATCCAAAATCGAGTTATTGAAGTTGAAGCCATTCAAGTTAAATGACATAGTGCTGATACCCAAAGCCGCAAACCAAATCCCAATTACAGGCCAAGCAGCAAGGAAGAAGTGCAAAGAGCGTGAGTTATTAAAGCTGGCATATTGGAAAATTAAGCGTCCAAAGTAACCATGTGCCGCTACAATATTGTAGGTTTCTTCTTCTTGACCAAACTTATAACCAATATTCGCTGATTCAGCTTCTGAAGTTTCCCGAACGAGGGTAGAAGTCACCAAAGAACCGTGCATTGCAGAGAATAAAGCTCCACCAAACACCCCAGCTACACCAATCATATGAAAGGGGTGCATGAGGATGTTGTGTTCTGGTGAAAACACAATCATAAAGTTGAATGTACCGGAAACACCCAACATCATGCCATCGGAAAAACTACCTTGTCCAATGGGATAAATCAACAACACAGCTGTTGCAGCCGCAACGGGAGCAGAAAACGCTACGGGAATCCAAGGACGCATCCCTAAACGGTAGCTTAATTCCCACTGACGACCCATGTAAGAATAGATAGCTAACAGGAAGTGCAGCACAATCATTTGATAAGGGCCACCGTTGTATAGCCACTCATCCAAAGAAGCAGCCTCCCAGATGGGGTACAGGTGCAAACCAATCGCCGCCGAAGTTGGAACTACGGTAGCAGTCATGATGTTATTGCCGTAAAGCAGTGAACCAGAAACAGGTTCGCGGATACCGTCTACATCCACAGGAGGCGCAGCAATAAACGCCAAAATAAACACAATTGCCGCAGTTAAGGCAGTGGGAATCAGGATTACGCCAAACCAGCCAATATACATCCGATTGTCTGTACTCGTAATCCAGTTGCTGAATCTATCCCATAAATTAGAGCTACTACGCTCTTTGAGTAGTGTTGTCATATTTGGTAATGAGTGCGAATGGTAAATTTAAGAAAGTCAGATGCAGTCCGAGTTATTCAGGAGAGCATCTGTATCTTTCAACAAATCGGTGTATCCGTCGTATATAAATACTATATAACTGTATAGTAGTAAAGTTGTCAAGTAGTTAATTGAAATTAATACTGATGTAACGAGAATCTTGACTTCATCTGAGCTTCACAGTGTAGAGTCTACACCCCTACACCCCTACACCCCTACACCCCTATACCCCTATACCCCTAACCCCTATACCCCTACACCCCTACACCCCTATACCCCTATACCCCTAACCCCCACACCCCCACACCCCTACACCCCTAAAAAGACACACTGAAATGGTAAAATTACTTTTCGGTTATTTAGTTAATAAGTGAGTAAATCTGTCATGACCCAGATCCTCCATCCCTTGCGGATTGGTAAACATATTGCCCGCTATCCCATCGTGCAAGCTGCAATGGCGGTGCGGGTATCTGGCGCGAAATTAGCGGGAGCAGTTGCCAATGCTGGAGGTGTGGGGATGATTGCTTCTTTGGGAATTGGTTTAGATTCTCCGTACTTTAATCCCCGTCAAAAGAGTAGTTTTTTTACAGCCAATCGCCTAGCTTTAAGTGATGAATTGTCCAAAGCTAGGAGTATTAGCCCCGATGGGGTAATTGGTGTCAATATTCTAATAGGTACTAAAGATTACCCAGTGTTAGCGAAAACCGCAGCCGCCGAGGGAGCAAATCTGATTGTTACAGGGGGTGCATTACCTTTAGCTTTACCAGAGTACACCGCCGATTATCCAGATGTGGCACTAGTGCCGACTGTCGCCAATGCAGACTCAGCAGAGTATCTTTGTCAGACATGGAAAAGTCGATATAATCGCTTACCCGATGCCTTGATTTTAGAAAATTGCCAGAAGGTGGGAGGACATTTTACCCAATGTGAACAAATCAACGTTCCAGGGTTTTCGATCGCCTGGGTGATTTCGCAAGTGCGAGAATATTTAACTGAGAAAATGGGTGTGAGGATACCGTTAATTGTCACCGGTGGAATTAGCGATCGCACCGACATAGATCAAATGTTAGCAATGGGAGCGGACGGCGTACAAATGGGTACACGGTTCATCACTACAATTGAATGTGATGCCCATCAAAATTATAAAGAACGCCATTTACAAGCGCATCCAGAAGATATAGTCACCGTACCCAGCCCCGTAGGTAAACCCAGTCGAGCTTTACGTAATCCCTTTGCAGAAGAAATTATGGCAGATACAGCCCAACAGAGGCGATGTATTGCCAACTGTTTAGAAATCTGTCTATTTCGAGACAAAGGTAAAACCTATTGTCTACTGAATGCCCTATCTCAAGCAGCCCGTGGCGACGTAGAAAATGGGTTAATCTTTTCTGGTGCAAACGTGACTCAGAATCAGCGTATCACGTCTGTGTCAGAACTGATGGCAGATTTGACAGCCAAGGTCTAGCACCGACAGCACGGCGAATTTCCCGCCAAATTTGCGTTGCAGCCAATGCGCCATCACCCGCAGCAATCACCACTTGATTTAAACCTACCTTCAAGTCTCCAATCGCAAAAATGCGCGGGTGAGAAGTTCTACCCATTTGATCTGTAATTAAATATCCCCCTTTGCGCTCCAAATTAAACTTTTCTAGATAGGTATTGTGAAAACGCGAACCCATTGAAATTAAACCAGTTTCCAACTCAACCACCGTACCATCAACCAATTCCACACCTGTCATGTGATGGTTTTTACCCAAAAATTGCTTAATAGGTGTTTCCACCAAACGATAACCATGCTGCTGCAATTGAGAACGTAATTCTGCACTCAAAGTAAATAACCCGTGAGTGAAGATAGTAATGTAGGGCGTAAACCAACTGAGATTAAACACCATTTCCTCAATACTGGCTTCACTCCCCGCAAAAAACCCGCATTGCTTATCAGCCATTTCATAGCCATCGCACACCATACAAACGTGCAAATTATAGCCAGCGTATTCAAACACATTTTGCATATTTTCCAAAGGTGGGAGATGGTCAATAATGCCACTAGCCGCAATCAAATACTTAGAACGCAACACAGAGTAAATACTATTTTGACGACCAACTTTCACCCGCACCGCAAAAGTATCACCCTCGTCCACAACCTCCTCAACATAAGCATTCAAAAAATCCCCATCCAGAGAATCATAATGCTTCTTACCCTGCTGCAACAACACACGCCCAGGAGTATCAGGAGGCAAACCCAGATAATTATGTAACTCCTGCATCCAGAAAGAGCGAGCCTTACCCTTATCAATAATTAGACTAGACAACCGATACCTCTGCAAATAAATCCCCGCAGACAACCCCCCAGCACCACCACCAACAATAATTGCATCATAAACATGATCCAAACGTTCCGAAACATTACCTTTTGATAACTGCATATTCTCACCAATTCCTCTTAAAAAAACTCTCCGCGTACCTTTGCGCCTACCTCCGCGCGACGGCAGTCGCTACAAGTCGGCAAAGCCGCCCAACGCGCTGCCTCCCCTCTGCGTTTTTAAACCCACCAAGGTTTCTCACCAGTCCGAGGATCTGTCTCTTGCCAAGGCGAAATCCAAACATAATCATCCTTAACTTGGACATGAACCAACTTCAGAGGACGGTTAGCAGGCCCCCGTTCTACAGAACCTTGGGCATCATAGCGTGAACCGTGACAAGGACATTGGAACTGTTGATCAACCGGATTCCAAGGGAAAGTACAACCCAAATGAGTACAGTTATTAACAATACCCACAGGCTCAAGAGTGCCATCTTCCCTAACAGTTAAATAGGTAGGCTCACCAGCCAATCCAGCGATTAAAGCCCGTGTTTCTGGTGCTTGGGCTAAAATTTGACTGGCTGGGATGGGATGACCCAGTATATCTTTAGCGAGAATACTACCTCCTGCATCAGTGCTTTCGGCTGGAGGTATGAAAAACTTAGTCGCCGGATATAAAGCTGCACTAGCGGTAGCTGCGACAATAGCACCAGTGAAGAAATTCAGGAGTTGCCGTCTAGACATCGAAGGGTTGGGGAGACTTAAGCTATCATCCATAAACTTTCTCACTCTTTACTAATATTTATCTATTATACTACTATATAGTTATATGAATTTTTAAGGAGATTTATTTTTCGCTACACCGTTTTGTGCAGTCAGTATCTTAATTAAAAGTAATACAAGGGTTCTGATGCCTGAAAAATAATAATAATAGAAATCAATCTATGTATTGAACAATCAAACAGCGATCGCATGATCAACCCCAGGCTCTAACTTCTCATTTTCCACCAATATTCGGAGATTTCCTGCAATGGCTCATATCGTCATCGTCGGTGCAGGGTTGGGCGGTTTACCCACCGCTTATGAATTACGGCATATCCTCCCCAAACAACATCAAGTTACCGTCATTTCAGAAACCCCTTACTTCACATTTATTCCTTCCTTGCCTTGGGTAGCAATGGGCTTAACTTCTTTAGAGTCCATTCAGGTAAGCTTGCAAGAACGGCTCAAGCAAAGGGGGATTGATTGGATACAGGGACGAGTAGATCACTTGAATCCTCACGATCAAAAGATCACGTTTGGAGAGGAAAGCATTACTTACGATTACTTGATTATTGCCACAGGTGCAGAACTGGCATTAGATGCAGTAGCTGGTTTAGGCCCCGATGGATATACGCAATCAGTATGTAATCCGCATCACGCTTTAATTGCCGAGAAAGCTTGGCAAAAGTTTCTCCTTGCACCGGGGCCATTAGTAGTAGGGGCATTACCAAAAACGAGTTGTTTAGGCCCTGCCTACGAGTTTACCCTATTGGCAGACTACGTTCTCAGGAAACAGGGATTACGGGACAAGGTATCGATTACTTTTGTGACACCAGAACCCTACGCCGGACACTTGGGTATTGGTGGAATGGCTAATTCTGCGGAGTTAGTGAAAAAATTTATGGCAGAACGGAATGTAGAAGTTATTGAAAATGCAGCAGTCACAGCAATTGAGCCAAATGAAATTTATCTAAAAAATGGCAGAGTATTGCCATTTGCTTACTCAATGCTACTACCACCCTTTAGAGGGCCGCGCTTTGTGCGTCAAGTACCAGGCTTAGGCAATCAAGATGGCTTTATTCCTGTATTACCGACATACAGACATCCTGAATATTCCTCAATTTACGCCGTGGGAGTTGTGGTACAAATTAAACCGCCAGAAGTAACACCTATCCCCTTGGGAGTACCTAAAACCGGACAGATGACGGAAGCAATGGGTATGGCAGTGGCACATAATATTGCTATTGAATTGGGAGTACATTCTGCCCAGCCAGTCACCCCAACCCTTGATGCCATTTGCTTTGCTGACTTTGGTGATTCAGGAATTTTATTTCTCGCTAACCCCGTGCTACCTGATGCAGTCACAGGTAAACGTCGGCGGGCTGTAGCATTGAGTGGTGCTTGGGTAAGTTGGGCTAAAGCTGCATTTGAGAGGTATTTTCTAGCTAAAATGCGCTTTGGGACTGCCGTACCTTGGTTTGAAAGACTAGCGTTGAAATTATTGGGATTATCCTTAGTTGCGCCTCTCCCAGTACAAAGTAGTAGAGAAATTAGCTTAACAGTCAACAGTGAACAGTGAACAGTTACCAGTAAAATCCCTGGGGTTTAGCTAAAAAATGAGGAAGAAATATGAATTGTCAAAGACACCGCCGCCAACATCAAATGGCTAACAGTGGTTTGTGTGGTGTAGCGATCGCCAATGCTACAACTAGCCCAACTGCCGCTTATAATTCCAGTACGGAGTTGAATACCCAAACCCAACAGGCAATGATTGATGCCATCAACGATGAATATCATGCCCGTGCTTTTTACACCGCAGTAATCAACAAATTTGGTGAAGTGCGTCCATTTAGCAATATTGTTCACTCTGAAGATAGACACGTTTCTTTATGGAATCACCTATTTAGTAAATACAGATTGCCTATTCCTGCTGATAATTTTATGGGCAATGTCCAAACCCCCGACACTCTCAAAGCTGCCTGTCAAGCAGGAGTAGAATCAGAAATAGCTAACGTCGAAATGTATGACCGTTTTTTAGAATTTGTGCAAGAATCGGATTTACGGGCTGCTTTTACCCAACTTCGCTATGTTTCGCAAAATCACCATCTCCCTGCTTTTCAACGTTGCGTTAGTCGTTATTAGGGAATGGGGAATGGGGAAAGAACGACAATATTATAGCGTTTCCTAGTCTGCTGAGGTACAAATCTCTGCGTAACTCTGCGCTTTACTCCGCGCCCCTCTGCGTTTCAAAATGCTATAAGCTATTACGCCTTGAAATTATATAGTCATTCTTGAAGGTTGTTGACTGCTAATGGTTTACTGTTAAGTAATGTGAAAAAACGAGGATTGAGTTCGTAGTAAGGGCTTTATTCCTTTTCTAATAACTTTAGTTCTCACTATAAACCTTTAATTATTTATCCTGTTTTACTTAACGTCTGTTTTTGAACTTTTCATTTTGAATTAATTATGGATTTAAATCAGATTCTCAAAAAATATGAGGCTGGAGAACGGAATTTTCAGCGAGTGAACCTACAAGAAGCAGAATTAACCAACGCCAACCTTACAGGTGTAGATTTTAGCTATGGGGATTTACGTCAGACACGACTTGGCAAAACTAATCTCAGCCAAGCTTGTTTACGCGAAGCAGACTTGAGTGAATCGATTCTTTGGGGCATAGATTTGAGTGAAGCTGACTTATTTCGTGCGGTTCTCCGAGAAGCAGATTTAACTGGTGCGAAACTAGTCAAGACACGTCTAGAAGAAACGAACTTAATTAAATCAAGTTTGTGTGGTGCTAATTTGCATGGTGCAAACTTATCTCGTTCTTTGCTATTTCAAGCAGATTTCCGCCCTAGTTCTAACCAGCGTACAGATTTGGGATATGCGGTTTTGACTGGGGCAGATTTGAGTTACGCTGACTTAAGAGCAGTTTCCTTGCATCATGCCAACTTAGATCAAGCAAAATTATGTCGGGCTAATTTGGGTAAAACAATCCAGTGGGGTAACTTACCAACAGATTTAACTGAGGTTAGTTTACAAGGTGCAGATTTGAGTTATGCCAATCTTGAGAACGCAATTCTGCGAAAAGCAAATTTGCAAGGTGCTGATTTAACAGGGACAATTCTCACCAATGCTGATTTAGAGGGAGCAATCATGCCGGATGGTACAATTCATGAGTAAGGGTTCTGTTTTGTAGTCAGGCGATCGCTCTACCCTAATATAATTGATACAAATGCAGATTATTTCCCCATATTACGTTTCATTTGTTCTAATTCATCTTGAGTTTCCAAACGCCGAAACTGTTCTTCTAAATCATCAAATCCACTGCTAGAGGTGCTAGGGGTATTCCACCAACCGTTAGTTTCTATACGTTGTTGAGTTTGAGCTTTAGCGCGTGCGCTTTGTGCTTCTGTGGCTTTGGTTTTGACTTCCTGTCGTCGCACTTGGATTTTATGTAAAAGTTCTTGAGATTGGGCGATGCGTTCTTTCACACCTTGCATATGTCCCCAAAGCTGATTTCCTTCACGCAGTAAAGCTGCTTCTCTTTCTTGCGCCGCCGCCGCTAAATCTTGTCTACCAGCGTTTTTAGCTTTTTGTACGCGGATATGCCAACGCTGAATTTCTTGGGCAGTAGAGAGAATATCTTCTTGCGATCGCTTTTCTTGTAATTGTAAATCTGCAATCAATTTTAATGTATCTTCCTCTTGCTGTCGCAGTTGTTCTAACAACGCCTCTAATTCCAAATGCGGATTATTACGCAAGAACTCCTCTAAGCGGTTTTCCAGAAACCGACTAAAATCATCAAATAAGCCCACTGTCAAAACTCCAGAGTTGGGTAAGTGATGATTTTATTGTAGTAATTATCCAAGCTGCTGAGTGTTGTTAGCGGTAGCGCGGCGTTTAGCCCGTGCTGAGTGGGTAGTAAGCAATTTTTGAGAAGATTCTTTCTCCCCCTGCCCCCTGCCTAGGGTGTTGACTTTGATGAGATTTACCCATTTTTTATTCATACAGTTTTGGTGT
>JBODRP010000202.1:0-10149 GCA_050633005.1 Trichormus sp.
ATTACTCATTACTCATTACTCATTACTCATTACTCATTACTTATTACTCATTACTTATTACTCATTACTCATTACTCATTACTCATCACTCATCACCATTAAAAAATCAGACTTAAAAACTGTACTCCCCAGAACGGCCAAGTTACCCACGCACCTAAAACACCGACTCCTAAAAGTACAGTAAAGGCATAAAATTGGGTTTGTCCATTGGTGCTGTACTTCAAACTTTCGCCACCTAAGAGGGAAAATAAACCAACTAAGTTAACAATGCCATCAACTACAAAACGGTCAATCATATCAGCGAATTTGGAAAGTTGAGCAACGCTAAAAATGATTGTCATCCGATAGAGTTTAGGGGTGTAAAAGTCGTAAGCCAATAAGTCTTGTAAAGGTTTCCAAGGTAAACGTATGGGTTTGGGAATGTTGCCTAAATAAATGACTGCGGTAATACTGCAACCAAAAATACTTGACCAAATTAGTAATAGGGCAACGTCTTTATTGAGTTCTGCCCAACTGGGTAAGAGTGATAAGCTTTGTAACACCAAAGGCAGATGTAAAACGAAGCCAAATAAAATCATCATTGGTAATACCATCGGCCAATGAACTTCAGGCGATCGCTCACTCATTTGTTTGGCTTTACCACCGAAAATTAACCCAAATTCTCTGGTTAAACTCACGGCTGTTAAAGCATTGACTCCAATCACAATGCCTACTAACCAAGGGTAATTACCCCACAAACCATCAGCTAATTTTAATAAAGCCCAAAAGCTACCCAAGGGGGGAAAGCCAACTAAACCCAAAGTTCCCACAATAAAGGCTAACCCAGAAATCGGGCGACGTGACCACAAGCCACCGAGTTGAGTAATATCTTGGGTAATGCTATTCCAAACAATGCCGCCAGTACTCATGACTAACAAGGCGGCTGATACAGCATGAGTCAGTACCAAAAGTAATGCAGCATCGTCTTGCTGTGTGCCTACAGCAATGAACACCAAGCCCATGTAAGCACTAACAGAATAAGATAAGCAGCGTTTCAGGTCAATTTGGGCGATCGCAATTAAGGAAGCACCAATGGCTGTCACCGCACCAATGGCGATAATAAATGCCGAAACTACAGGGGAAAGGGTTAATACAGGTTGCAGTTTAATTAGTACCCACGCACCACTAGCAACTACTACTGAGTTTCTTAAAATTGTGCTGGGGACAGGGCCTTCCATTGCCTCATCTAACCACAAATGTAGGGGAAATTGGGCGCACTTACCCATCGGCCCAGCTACTAAAGCTAAACCTACCAAAGCCATCACAGTTGGGTCAACTTCGGCAGTAGCTGCCCATTGTGCTAAATCTGCATAATTCCAAGTCCCTGATAGTGTCCACAGTCCTAAGACTCCCATGAGTAAGAATAAGTCACCCACCCGCTTAGTTAAGAAAGCATCTCTTGCACCAGTGACTACCAAGGGTTGACTAAACCATAAGCCAACTAACAGATATGTTCCTAAAGTCAGGACTTCCAGAATTACATAACTGAAAAATAGATTATTGCACAAGGCTAAAGCACATAATCCCGCTTCAAACAATCCTAATAAAGAATAAAAGCGTCCCCAACCCCAGTCCATCTCCATGTAACCAATTGCAAAAATTTGCGCTAGCAAATTTAAGCCAGTTACTACCACTATTGCACCCACACTCACCGAAGAAATTTCTAAGGTAATAGTGAGGTTTAAACCTGCGGTTGATAGCCAAGGGATAAATACTTCTTGGGGAGGTTGATTCCAGGTTGCTTGTAAGGCTAGGACACTATGAACCAATGCCAGAAATGTCATGATTAAATTAACATAACCTGCTGGTCTTGGCCCTATTCTACGAATGATTCCCGGCGACCAAGGAATTGCCAATATCCCACCCATTAAGGCATAGCACGGAACTAGCCAAACAGTCTCTAGTAGAAACTGAGCCATGAAATTAACCTCTAGATTTGTAGCAAAAATTAACCAACCAGGGGGAAAATTTAAGTTTGCTCCCAGTCAGCTAATTATTGTAGATAATGAAATTTATTTTTGCTTAATATTCTTCTCAGCTTACCGTTATATTTACCAAAAAGGAATTACTAAATAAAATAAATCTACGATATCTACTCTAACTAATTCTTATACAATCAATTTTTCTGATTTTAATCATAGACTATATTCTATAGGTTGATTTATGGTTAAACCATACAAATCATCGACTCTTATCTATGGATATAAAGATTAATATAGAGACGCTCTTCGCTGCGTCTCTAGGTTAGCAACTAAAATACAGATATAATTACCAAAGCAAAATCCGTTGATAATTGGTGAATTTGACTGATGGGGGCGGGCTGCATATCACGATAGTCTAATATTTGCACGACAATGAGATAAGCGATCGCTAACAGAATAGAAATTGCCCCCGTAATAATTGCTACAAGTTTAGAGCGATTCATGAGTATTTCCTAGGTTGCAGATAATGTGACTTTACTTATATCTACATTGCCACAGGTCTTGAGTAATGAGTAATGAGTAATGAGTAATAAGTAATGAATAATGAGTTATGAGTAATTGCTAAAGTGAATCTAAACGGCGACGCAGTTGACTGCTGAAACTATCAATTACTGTCACCACCACCAACAGCACCAACATCATAGTTGTGGCTTTGTTGTACTCAAAACCATCAATATAACTTTTCAACTGAAAGCCGATACCACCTGCACCAACTACACCTAAAACTGAAGCAGCACGAATATTGTACTCAAACATCCATAAAGTGTAGCCTAAGCTGAGAGGTAAAACTTGGGGTAAAATACCGTACTGAGCAATTTGAAATCTGGATGCTCCCATCACTTGCAAAGATTCTAAGGAGCGATAATCAACTGCTTCAATTGCTTGTTGATAGAACTTAGCTAGATAGCCGATAGTATAAATTCCCAAAGCTAGAGTACCTGCGGGTGCGCCTAAGCCTGTAGCCGCTACAAAAATTAAGCCCAAAATAATTGAAGGGACGGAACGGACAGCATTTTGCAGTAAATTAGCCAACCATTGTAGCCAAGGCGGTGCGACATTATTGGCACTGGCTATAGCAATAGGTAAAGAAAGAATTGCACCTATCGTTGTTCCCCATAAAGACATCTGGACAGTTTCAATTAATGCTTTGACGGCTATATCAATAACTGCGGGATCGGGGGGAAATAATCGGGAGATGAAATCGCTAATGTAAGGCCAACTAGAACGCAACAGTTCAAAATCAACCTTCAGACCTCGTAACGCCCAACCATAAACTATCACTATAATTAATAAAATGAGTAAGGGAGTTACCCAAGGGTAGCGACGCAAGAGTTTTGAATTTAACAAATCAATCATAATTTATACTGAACTGTTGACGCTCTTAAATAACTCAAAACTCACTAAAAAGTGTTCGGCAGACGAGCAATTTTTGGGCTTGCCCTTACTCACGGAGAAACTTGAGCTAATTTTTCTTGTAAATTATCGCACATTCCATCATAGACAACACGCCCGGCATCTAAGACGATCGCACGCTCGGCATATTTGGCAGCGATGCCCAAATCATGTAAAACTGTAACAATAGTCATTCCTTGCTGGGTATGCAATTGGGATAAAGTATCCATTACCTGCTGACAAGCGATCGCATCTAATCCGGTAATGGGTTCATCAGCTAAGAGAATTTGCGGTGATTGAATCAAAGCACGAGCGATCGCCACTCTTTGTTGCTGTCCGCCACTGAGTTTGCTAGTTTTTTGATAGGCTAGCTCTCGTAAACCCAACTGTTCTAGTAATTCTAGAGCCAATAAGCGATCGCGTTTCGGAAATCCCAACAAAGTTTGCCAAGTGGTTCTGACACCGAGTCTTCCACACAGGACATTATCAATTGCTGATAACTGAGGAATTAATCCACCGCCTTGAAACAACATCCCCACATCACGGCGAATTGTTGACAATGTACGAGGTGTTACCTCGACACCGTTGATGCGAACTCCACCCTGTGCTGTTGGTATCAATCCGACAAGTGATCGCAATAAAGTAGATTTACCCGCGCCATTGAGTCCCAGCAAAACAACGAACTCACCCTGATTAATCTGGCAATTCACTCCATTCAGGATAGGACGATTGAGAGACGCAGCATAAGCCGTCTCTAGGTTGTAACAATCTATTACACAATCACTCATCCACGCCTCAGATCCAATTCAAAATTCGCTACACAGTGCTGAGTTATGAGTCAGTAAAACTACCATTCAGCACTGTACACTCACTACGGGGACATTTTCCTATGGTTCAATCCCAACACGCTTGAGCGCATCACGCACTGGTGCTAAATGACGATTATGATCAACTCTCACCAGTTCTGTAGAATTGTACAACCTACGTAGCATTTGATTATTTTGAGGTTGATTTAACTTCAGCAAAGCAGCAATGATTTGTTCTCTTTGGGGTGCAGGTACATCATCATCAATAGCAATACCGTGAGCCGGTACACCTGAAATTTTGTGCAGTACACGCAACTTGCTTCTCTCTTCGGCGGTGATGTAGGGAGGGAATAGAGCATATTCTGAGACTACAGCCACATCTGCCTGACCACGTACAACAGCTTGTAAAGCTTTGCTGTAGTTACCACCGTAAGTAATTTGACCGAAGAAACCATCCATGCGATCGCGGTTGGGGACAAATCCTTGCTTCACCAACTCACTCACCGGGAAAATAAACCCTGAGCCAGAAGTAGGAGAAGTAAACGCCATTCTCTTACCCCGTAATTGTTCTAGGGTAGCTTTGGGGGTATTTTTGGTTTTCAGAGAACTATCGTTGGGAACTACAAATACTGAATTGTAGGTGTATCTACCTGAATAGTTTTCACGGACTTCTGCTAAGTGTAAACGAGCATTAGCTAATTGTTCTGCCTTCAGTGCTGGACGACTGCTTAAGAAAGCCACATCAGCGCGATTTGCTCTCAAAGCTTCCACCGCCGCCGTATCATCACCAATTTGTGCTGTGACAGGGATTCGCAATTCTTTAGATAAAAAAGAGGCTACAGCATTAGCTTTACTTTGCAAGTCTGTAGAATCCGAACGACTAGGAAAAATTACGGTTAATCGTTTTAATCTCGGTTGACTCTGAGCGAGTAAGCCTGGTGTTTGTTGATTATCAATAGAATTAGCAGTAGTCGCTTGCATAACGCCAAAAGTGCTGACTGCTAAACCTGTAAATGCCATGAATGCTGCTCCAGCACCCACCAAGCCCTTTCTACTCACACTCATCTCCAAGTCTCCATTAAGAACTATTTGCAGTATTTTTGCAAATAAATATCAAGTATCCCGATTTAAGAATCTAGAGGTTTTAAGAATAAAAGTCAATAGTTATAGCTTGTCTACATACAAGAATGAGTCATGCAGTTACTAACACGCTGATTAGCTAGTTATCTTTAAAAGGGAACGAGGAACAGTAGTAGATGTAGGGTGCATCAGTTCCAGAAAATCTGGAACTACCCAGAAATTATTTTTCCTGACGCGCCCTACTAAGCATTTGGGTTGATTAATTACCCCTGATGTGAATTAGAAAAACCGCCTATCCAATAAATAGTAGGGGCGGGTTAACAAACATCCTTAATGATTCACTTTTGATATCGGTGAACCCGCCCCTAATTGCGGTGTATCAAACTTGGTAGGAGCGGGTTAACAAACATCCTTAATGATTCACTATTTGATATCGGTGAACCCGCCCCTACAAATTATCTAGGTATTCGCAAGATTTTAATTCACATGACACGTTAATTTTGAAGTTTAGATTTTGAATATCGCCTTAAGTAAGTCGATGTAATCAAGCCAAACTATGTAAATAAAAGTTAATAAAGGTCAAAATCTTTCTCCCCCTGCCCCCTGCTCCCTGCCTTATGCCCACAATAATTATTTACTAGTCTCTAGCTAAGGGTTGATGATCATCATATTGATGTGCATAACTAAATTCTCTTTCTTTGTGTATCCCAACATCTCCAATTGGGCAAGATTTTGTATTAGCGCTCATACAATCCATATGGGGTGTTTTGGCGCAAATTATTAACAAGCCACCAAGAATTAGTAATAAACCACAAATTGCTAGAGTCTGAATCCAAGAAATCTCTAATGCTCCGTGGACAACTACTTCTCTGAGAACAGAAACAATGGCTACTTCTACGGCTACTCCTACGGAAATACTATGCTCTTTTAAATAAACCATTAAGAGCCGAAATAATTCGACTAAAATTAATACAAAAAGAACTTTTGCGGTTATTAATTTATAGTTTAAAACTTGTGTAATTGCTAAAAATATGCCCCATAATTGTATGACCATAACTGCAAACAAAGCTAAACACAAGACAATTACCAATAAGTCTTGAAAAGCTTCCATATAGCGAATGATCGCGTGTCTATCTAGCCAGCGATCGCAAAATAAAAATCGACTTTTGACGCGCTTTTTCATGTAAATTTCCGTTGGTATATGGTCAGGGCAGACTACCAAAGCCCAGTTATGCCATATTTTTATTTTTAGCCAAGGTTAATTATATTTGGTCAGGAATCATAATATTTTTAGAGTGATTCTATATTAGAAATTTCTCTCAAATTATTTTGATACCTTAGTTATATTATTTAATATTTTCAATTAATATACTGTTCAAAAACTACTATTTATCGTTTAATATTTTGTGCCTGTTGTAACAAGTTTTCAGCATTTTTAGCCCATTGAGGATTACCTTGAGCATTATATAAGTTCTTGGCATGGTTAAATACTTTCGCTGCTTCGCCATACTGTTTTAACTGCATAAAAACCAAACCTGCACCATAATAAGCATTAGGATAATTAGGATTAGCTTCTGCTGATTTTCTAAAGGCATCTAAAGCTTGTTGTAGTTTACCTTCATTAAACCAAATTGCACCGATATTGTAGTGAGCTTCTGGATATTTAGGATTAATTTTGATGGCTTGATTAAAGGCGGCTTGGGCTTCATTAAGCTTACCTTGTTGCAGATAACATATACCTAAATGATAGTGAGGTTCTGGGGCATTTTTACTATATGCGATCGCTTGTTGAAAAGAGGCGATCGCACCTGACCAATTTTGTTGCTGTTGTCGGACTAATCCTAAGTTATAATGAGCAAACCCTAGGCGGGGGTCAAGTTCTAAAGCTCGTTGTAAATATTGACTCGCCTGTTGTAAATTATTACCTTCTAATAAAGCTCCCCCTAAATTGGCAAAGGCAAGGGAGAACTGAGGATCAGCCTGGGTAGCCCGATAAAAGGCATTAGCTGCGGGTTGTAATTGTCCAGTTTGTCGCAGTGCTAACCCTAAATTATAGTGAGCTGCGGCGAAGTTGGGATCTAACTGAGTGGCACTTTGAAATGCCGCGATCGCATCTTGGACTCTCCCCCCTTGAATTGCTTGTAAGCCTTGATTTAATAAGGTTGTGGCTGTGGGTAAACTAGTTTGTGCTAGGTGTGTAGGGGTGTAGGGGTGTGGGGGTATAGGAGATTTTGCTGATACTGGCACAAAAACCCCCCATAATAATGTTAAACCCAGTATAGGAAATAGTTGGTATTTATATATAGATAATTTCATTGATGTGCTTGCTGGAATTAATTTTCGTCATTGTTATTCATAAAAAGTTTTTTAAACAGGTGAGTTTTAACAAAACTTTTGTTTTTAGCATTAAAGTTAGTTTTGCTTAACCTTTCTTAAGGTAAATCTTACAACAGGCTACAATTTTTTTTGCCTTTGATTAAAGAGAGGATAATTACAAATTAAAGGGGAGATAATTCTCCTACAAGCGAACCATTATTCATTCCCTGAATCGCACAGGGATATGCAGTAAGAGAGAGTTACTGCAAGGGAGGTTTTATGAGCGAAAAAGTCATATCAGGTACGCGGAATATTGCCATAGTCGGCCCTTATTTAAGTGGAAAAACAACATTATTAGAAAGCTTGTTATTTGTCACCGGAGCGATTTCTCGCAAAGGCAGCGTTAAGGATGGTAACACAGTTGGTGATAGTGCAGGAGAAGCGCGCGATCGCCGCATGAGCGTAGAAATTAGTGCCGCTAGCACAGAGTATAATGATACTCGCTTTACTTTTATCGACTGTCCAGGCAGTGTAGAATTTGCTCAAGAAACTTACAACGCCTTAATTGGGGTTGATGCCGCCATTGTAGTCTGCGAACCTATCCGTGAACGAGTTCTGACCCTCGCGCCTCTATTTAAATTTCTAGACGACTGGGAAATTCCCCATCTGGTTTTTGTGAATAAAATGGATCGGGCTAATATCCATGTCCTAGAAACATTACAGGCCCTCAAAGCCGTTTCGAGTCGTCCATTAGTAGCCCATCAATACCCCATCATGCAAGGGGAACAGCTAACTGGCTTTATTGACATGGTGAGCGAACAAGCCTATCAATATCATGCCGGCGCACCAGCTGACCCCATTCCTTTCCCCGAACATTTAAAAGCAGAAGAACATACAGCCAGAGCAGAAATGCTGGAAGCTTTAGCCAATTTTGATGACCATTTACTCGAAGAACTTTTAGAAGATATCGAACCACCCCAAGAAGAAATTCTCACAGATTTAAAAATGGAATTAGGGGCAGATTTAGTAGTTCCCGTCTTCTTTGGTGTCGCTGAACAAGATTATGGTGTTAGACCCCTACTAGATGCTCTACAGAGGGAAGCACCCGCACCAGAAGCCACTGCACAACGTCGCCTCAAACCCAGTAAAGCCAGCAATACAGCTATAGCTCAGGTATTGAAAACTTATTACACTCCCCAAGGTGGTAAACTCTCTCTCGTCCGGGTTTGGCAAGGTAAATTAACCGATGGAATTGTCCTCAACGGTGTACGTACTGGTGGTATTTATCGCCTCATGGGACAACAGCAGCAATCAGTTAATGAAGTAGCGGCTGGTGAGATTGTCGCCTTGAGCCGATTAGAAGGGGTGAAAACCGGGGATATCATCTCTACGGAAAAACCAATAGAATTACCCAAAGCCGAGCAGTTAGAACCGGTGTATGCCCTAGCCATTACCCCAGAAAAGCGCAATGATGAAGTAAAACTCAGTGCCGCTATTACTAAATTACTGGAAGAAGACCCTGCTTTGGCTTGGGAACAGCACGGCGATACCCACGAAGTCATTCTCTGGGGACAAGGTGAGATTCATTTGCAAGTCGCCTTAGATAGACTGCGCCGCAAATATAACTTACCCATGTCTACCCACCTGCCCCAAGTACCTTACAAAGAAACCATCCGCAAACCTGTCAGCTCAGTACATGGACGCTACAAACACCAAAGCGGCGGTCATGGTCAATTTGGGGATGTTTTCCTAGATATTAAACCATTACCCCGTGGTGAAGGCTTTAACTTTAAGGAAACCATTGTTGGTGGTGTCGTTCCTAGACAATATATTCCTGGTGTAGAGATGGGTGTGAGAGAGTTTCTCTCTCATGGGCCTTTGGGTTTCCCTGTGGTAGATGTGGCGGTAACGCTGACTAACGGTTCATATCACAACGTAGATAGTTCCGAACAAGCCTTTAAGCAAGCAGCGCGGTTGGCAATGCAAACAGGTATACCCCAGGCGCAACCCACCCTTCTAGAACCAATTTTGCGAATAGAAGTCACCACACCCAGCGAATTTACTTCCAAAGTACTGCAACTGTTGAGCGGACGCAGAGGTCAGATTTTGGGCTATGAAGCTAAAAATGACTGGCAAGGTTGGGATAATGTCTCTGCTTACTTACCACAAGCCGAGATGCACGATTTTATTGTAGAGCTGCGATCGCTCACCCTCGGCGTAGGTTCTTTCCATTGGGCATATGATCACCTGCAAGAAGTCCCAGAAAAACTAGCTGAACGTGTAGTTGCTAGCAACGGTAACAACAAATAGTTTTGATGTACTCCATGTCTCCTTTATTTAGCATTTTGGAGTGGCCAATAATTGTCACTCCAATTTCTTTTGAACAATACTAGACAGGGAAATATACAGATGATTTACAGCACTTTTGAAGTAAGTGAGGTACACCATAAGTAATAAGTAGTGAGTAATAAGTAAATTTCTTACTCATTACTCATTACTCATTACTCATTACTCATTACTCATTACTCATTACT
>JBODRP010000203.1:0-10126 GCA_050633005.1 Trichormus sp.
AAGAGAAAACCGCGATCGCCTCAAATTCACTGTACGCGAATGCGCTGATGATTGAGCATGGCATCTTCATAAATTCCGCAAAAACACGGTTAGGTTAATTTGTGCTTTTGATCAACACTGCGATCATCAAGTTTATGAGGGGACTGTGATGATTAGCCCTGTAACTAACGTTATCCGATGCAATGTAGAAAAAGCTAAAGAAGTTGGTCTTAAATGGGAAAATGCTTCCTGTAGCGAACTGAGAGCTTATTGTTTAGAAATTCTTAAGGAAATCGGATGTAATGATACGGAACTTCCGCATAACTTACAAACGCGAGAACAACAATTAAATTTCATTACAGGTTTTGCATCTTTTGCCTTTGGGGAGGTTCAAAATGTTCAAAGCTGTAATTGAAGATATTTTTTATGATCCTGATGGCTCAGAAGACGCAAGTTTACCTGCAACCGATGGAGATTTGTTGATTTTGACACAAAGGCTTTGTGATCAAGAAGTTCCTACCAAGGTGTTCTTTCAAGCGATCGCCATTGCGGCTTATGATGGTGCGGCGGCTTTCCGCTATGCTGATAATTATCTCGCTAGGGTTAAACGTCAGCGTCAGCGTAGGCGCAAAAATGTAGTCCTGTTAAGACGGTCGTTGTGTAATTTTGAGCAAAATTAATAACAATTACCAAAAAATTACAGGTGTAGGTTTTTCACACCACGGCGAGATTCAAACTCTTTCAAAATTACCTCTTTAAAATTGTTTTTCTGGCATTTATTGCATTTTTTGTTAAAAACCTACACACAGATTAATTGATTGTGAACTACTGGGCTTAATTAAAACTCATTTAGCGAGAAACTCTCACACATGATTCTCCAGCAGGAGGAGGATCAGCAAACACAGCTAAAGTGTGATATTCCGGTGCTTCATCCCCATAGAGAACTCTAAAAGTATATAGTTTTGGTTGACCTTGGGCATCGGTGATTACGGTTAAAAGTGTATTATTAGTATTGGGTAAACCAGGAATCTTTAGTTTTGGAATCCGTCGCAATTGGATGACATTAGCTCCTGAGTTTTTACAGTCTCCTGTGTTACCGCTCTCTGGGCCGAACTGCATACACATAGGGCCATCAAAGTCTAATGTTACCTGTGATGGGTCGTTGAGCCAAACTTTTCTAATGGTTTCACCTGCGGGAATAAAGCTTAAGTTTGTTCCTTGTTGATACCAAACTTTAATGGTAGGTACAACCCCGCTTAAACCTTGGGCTTGACAGGAGAAAATCGAGCGCAGAACAGCGTTATTCGCCATAGCCCGACCTGCTAATAATAAAATTGCAGTTGCAAATATCAGAGAAACACCGTTGCAGAAATGACGATGTAAATAAGACTGCATAAACTGGTATTTTTTCATCTTATAATTGCAAAGATTGATTGACATATATCTCAACTTCAGTACCGGCAGGCAACAGCCAAATGTTACTTTGTTGCATCATTTGGGCGATGGCTTGTTGATTGCGCTGGGAAATTTGGGGAACTACCGAATTTAAACCCCCTTCCAGAACTCCCGCCCAGATATTTCTGCGGTTAGAGCCATTGGTGACAACGGTACTACCACCGTTGACTGTGACTTGAGAATCGACACGATTATATAATTCTGCGGCTTTACCAATGCCACCTAAGACAAATAATCCTGCATCCATTGAGGCGATTGACGAACTGCGATTGGGATATTGCTGTGCTACTAGGGGTCTACCTCCAGAAGCACGGATGAGGAGTGCATTTTGTGGGATGTCTCTTTCTGTAAGGTTGCCGTTATCTGGGATAATCACCTTGACTATGTTC
This sequence comes from Trichormus sp., assembly GCA_050633005.1. Lineage (GTDB taxonomy): Bacteria > Cyanobacteriota > Cyanobacteriia > Cyanobacteriales > Nostocaceae > Trichormus. Next base: position 1,824 of record JBODRP010000203.1, read on the forward strand.
AACTGGACTAAACCCTGTTCGGAAATGGAACTGACTTGGGTTAATAACTCAGTTTTAGCAGGTAAAGCGATCGCCCCATCTGTGCCTTTGAGTGGTTCTCGTAGTTGCACAACAAAGATACTGGGATTTTTAATGTTACTATCATTACCTCTTCCTCTAGTATTTTCACCAAATACAGCCGTGGCGAGAATACCTTTAACACTAGTTCCCACCTTCAGGGCTTTAGGAGCTTGGTATCTTGATTGACTGATCATCGGAGATGTTCTCGATGGTTGGGGTGTTCTAGAATTGACATCTGCGGGTGGCACGTAATTATTAGTTTCTGGTGGTGCAGTAGCTGTAATTTTCGGTGCATCACCAATATTCACCTCGCCATAGCTACCCAACTTAGCTAACCTTGACCATTCGCTAAAGGGGTTGGGTGTAGCTGGTGCGGTGGGAGGTGCGACTGGTGGCAGTGGCTGGGTAATGGGAGTATTAGCTACAGGGATGGGTGGTAGATAAGGAGGGTTGGCTGCAACTCGCTCAACTATCACGGTACGGGGTACAGGCTGGGTTGATAATCTCGGAGTCGTCGCACCACCATTATTTTGTGTAGTGGGGGTAACTGTTGGGCGTGGAGAGGGTGTAGTAGCATTTCTGAGATTTTGTTGTGCTGTCTTCACCGCCTGAGCTTGTTCAGCTAGAGCTAATTTAGTTTTGAGAGTTTCTACTTCTTGTTGCAGGTTTGGTTCAGGAGATAAATTCGTCACTGGTGATGGCGTGGGAGAGGTAACTAGATTATTCGGTTTTGGCTTTTGATTGTTCCCGCTCATCATTTGTGTTAAAAATACCCCGGCTACCATCACTATAGTTAAGGTAGCTGTACCGACTAAGGCTAATTTGGCAAAGGGGTTAGCAGCTAGGGGTTGTTCAGTTTGAGCGGCTGGGGGTGGGGGTGGCGATGGTTGCTCTGCTAAAGATGGAGGATTAACATCAACAGAGTCTGTTTCTAAACCCACTAATTTCGCCATCTGTGATTCCCAATTATCTAATTGGGAATTTTCAGTGGTTGGTTGGGGGGAAATTTCGGAAGTTGGAGAATAGATAGTCATGGTGTAGTACTTAGTTGGAATTACCGGAACAGTTTTTGTCTTTGAGGTCGCAGATATTGTAAATTTCTAACCGAGCTTCACCCAGACGGTAAGCAGCTAAATGCCAGGGTAGGGGTGTAGTGGGGAGAGAAATTGGTGATTCATCTATAGCTCTGACTAAAATTTGTTTATTAAAGGGAATTGATCTGCCTAAGTTGTCTGAATTATTAAAGATGATTTGATTAGCTAGTATTTCTACTTTCCATTCTCCCTCACGCAGTCCGGTTGGTCGAGAAATTCTTTGAATGACTAATATATGTTGATCACTTCTGTTAGTATTGCCAAATTTCCCTGAGAAATTCAAGTTATTGATCTCAGATAAAAATTTTGATTGCAAATTACTAGCTAATAATGAGGAACTAGTTTCCCAGATAGTTGCTTGTGGCTGTTGGGATGACCAAGTGAGCATCAGCGTCATGGTTTCACCGACAAAGCGGCGAATTGTTTCGGGATGTCGTTCCGCGCTTGGTTTTGGGTCTACTGTAATGGCATTACCGTTAGCAAGTTGTACTAGAGTACGTGGTGTTAGTCGCTGATTTAATAGCTGTAACATTGACCCATGAAACATTAATAACAGTAAGGTGAACAGGTGTAAACTAAATGTCCCTACTGCTAACAGGGGGAGAATACTATTTTTTCTAGTTTCTGATTTGAGTAATTGCATAGTTTGTAGTAAGGACTTTAGTCCTGATTATTTAAGCATTATTTATCTAATAAAACTATCATTTGTGCAGGGATTAGCTTGATTATTATCTGCGTTGTTATAGTTATCTATTAAGCATAAATTGCGAATTTCATAAATTTCTAATTTGTCAGTGCGACTACTATAAATAGCCTTTTGTAAGTCGGTGCTATTTTCTGCTAATGGATAAGGAAAATAATCTACTGCCCGCACCAATATATCTTTATTAAAAGGAGTAATTAACTTTTTACCATCCACAGATTTTTTTTGAATTAAGTCCGCTACCATTCCAACCCGCCACTGACCAGGGGAGATTTGTACAGGGGGATAGACTCGTTTAATAATTAATTCTGCGGTGATAGTTTGGTTGGGGTTAGTAGCAAAAATTTCTGGGGGAGTCATATCAGCCACTACACTCAAAAAGCCTTTGCGAAAGTCTTCAGAAATGGCAAAACTTGCTATCCAACTACTCGTAGTTACTTTTTGACTACCACCGCCTGGGGTTCTGACTAAAATTCCTGGGTCTGGTTTGGGTGTGGCGACTTCTTCAATAGTTTGGGGGGGTAGAGTTCCCGACCAATTAAACATTGACATCATTGTCTTACTGACGAACTGACGAATGGCTTGGGGTTCTCTGGCTAGTTCATCAATATTGTTGATAGGTTGGCCGTCAATTGTCTGCACGAAAGTCGGGGGTTTGCGTAGGCTTAATTGACGAATTGTTATACCTTGTAACAAGAAAATTAATAATACTAATAAATGTAAACCGAAAGTGGCGATCGCAAATACTGTTAACGTACTAATTTTTTGTTCTTTTTTTCTTGTCAACAAGTTAGCCATTGCTCATTAACCCCCATAATTTTACATTCTGTCTCTGATTAATTCTGATGAATGACTAATAGCATTAAATACTGACATTCCCCCTAAACCAGCTAAAATTAGCGATAATAGCGGGGCTAAAATCCCCAAAAAGATGATAAACCACATTAAATCAGGATTGGCATTGGGGTCTTGTGCTGGGCCATTCATGATCACGGCGGCAGTGAAAACAGCAATAATGTTAAAGGATATTTTGGCAATTCCCGCCGATAAAAATCCTGTCACCCAAGCGAAAATCGGCTTACCAGCTACAGGTAATAAAGAACCACCCACAGCTAAAGGGCCTAAAGCTGCTATTAACAACATGGTGGCTTCAATTAAGTTTTGAAAGGCGAATTGTAAGGAGATTAAAAAGTTTTTAATTGTGGTTTGAGCAGTATTACCTAATAAAGAGTTAAAGTTGGTTTCGGTAACAATTCCTGTGCCGAATCTAATTTGATTGACTTGATTTTCTAGTCTATTAATCCAAGTTTGATTCCCATATAAATTTCTGTATTCCCGCCAGAGGTTATCAATTCTTTCGCTGGCTTTAGTTAAGCATTGGCTTTGTTGTTCTCCTGTGAGTGACTGACAAGGACGTAGCAAAGAACCAGCTACTTCTTCTGCCACACTCATATTTAATGCTTGCTGGTAAACTTGATTGGCATTGGCTGTAGTGATAACTTGCTGGTTGACTGTATTAATGAAGTTTCTCACCCCTAATGTTAGGTTTGAAAGAATGCTACCATTGCCAGGGTTACTGAGTAAAACTACGACGATAAAAGGCCAAATAAGTGCTGATATGGGACGGGAATATTCACTGTGAATTACGTCTTTTAGCCATTGCATCATGAAAAATAATAGTGTGCCAACGGCGAAGAATACACCTAGGTTGGTTAATGCTCCATAGAGGTTATTGTTGGTGTTATTTTGGAGTAAGTCTAGCCATTGGTTGTCCCAGCTTTCGGCTAGGCGGCGCGCGGTTGTAATACCACTATTTAGGGTGTCGGTGATGCCAATTTCTGCTAGGATTTGTGTATAAAAGGACATTTTAATTTACATGGTTGGGAAGATGTTTTTGGTTGGTTGATTTGTTCACGCAGAGGCGCAGAGACGCAGAGAGAGATTTGGAGGTTGATGGGGGTTTGGATATAAGATGTTTTATGATTAATTCTCTGGTTTTGTACCGAATAATTCTATTTGGGAGGTGGTGCGTAATAGTCTGGCGGCTTCTGTGGCAGAATCTAATCTGCGCGCTCGATTTGATTCTTCTATTTGTTGGGAAATGTTGGCTAAGTTTAAGTTGGAATATTGGATAAATTGATTGGTTTGTATGTTTTGGGCTAAGTTTTCGGCTATCAGTTTTGATTGTTCGCTTTGGATTTTGATAGTTTGAAGCTGTAAATTAGATTGTTCTCCAGAAATAATATTTGATGGTGATGTTCCTGCACTAGCGACTTTTCCCAAAATCTGGCTGAGTATGTTATCAGATTCACTACTGATATTTATAATGTTTCTGATTGTTTGTTCTGTATTTTCTAATTTGTTCTTAGTTCGGAGTTGGGCATCTCTACCTAAAACACCTACTACGGCACTACGGGTTACTATCCGATTGATTTCGTTGTTGACTGAGTTGGAATATACTGCTTGATTATTTTCAAATTTATCAGGGATAGAATTAAAGAATAAAATACTTTGTCGGGCTTGTTTGCCGGCTTCTATGGGATTGAGTATATTCAAATCACCACGAGAGGTATTGATGGCATTTTGGGGTGTATTTCCTAATGTGTCACTCAGGTTATTTCTGAGGTAGTTTTGAAAGTCTGTAGAGTAATATTGGAAGTCTGTCCAGACTTGGCCTAGTTGTGCCATTGCTGGCAAAATTAAGAGGGCTGAAAATGTCAGAGTTAATAAAGTGGTTTTTTTCATATATCTATCATCTCAGTCACATAACTTAATTTTGAATTTTGAATCTTGTAACTTCGTTGCCGTAGGGAATTTTGAATTTTGAATTTTGAATTTTGAATTGATAAGACTAACTACCACGCAACGAAGCTATTAATTGCCGGGCAAAGGTGGATATTGCTTCATATTTATTACTATAAGTTTGCATGGCTTGTTGACGGGCGGTTTGTTCATTGGGATTATTAGCAACTACTGCTAGTTGTTCGTAACCTGGATAGTAACGACAAAAGGTAGGAATGCCGTTATCGTCTAGTAGCCATTGGCTATATACTCCTTCTTTGCGGGGGAAAAAGCTTTCGGTGGCGTTGCGGGAAATGATTTCACGGGGATATTTTAAGATGTTGACAAAACTATCGACAGCTACGGGTTGAATACGCCCTATTAAGCGGGTGGAGAGGTTTTGTAATATCTTGGATGCGGCTCTTGATTTGGCGATGGTGTCGGGGTCTTGGGCTGATAAGATGACTCTAATACCAGCTTTTGCACCGTTGGCGCACATTCTGCCGACTAGGTCGGAAATCTGGTCAAATTCAAATAAAATTGGGGCTTCGTCAATAAAGAAGATGGAGGCTGGACTACTTAAGGCACGGCGCAAGGCGGCAGAATAGGCACTTAAGGATAGTACTGCCGCGTCTTCGTTATCGGAGAGGTTTCGCAGTGCAAATACTAAAAGTTGGGCATCGGTGGGAAAGCTGGAGGGTGCAGATATGGCTTGTCCGACACGGCTGGATAACCAAAATCTTAAGCGCAGGTGAATTTGACTGAGGGCATCTTCTACCCTGCCACTGACAGCATCAAGGCGCAGATGTTCGGGGGAACAAAAATACAAAAAGTCTTTGAGGGTGGGGGTTTTTTGCCAAGCTGGAGAACCAAAGCCGCCTTCTATAGCCATGCGATAGCGTTCTTGAATGCCGATATCAGCAAAGAAGGCACTTAAGGCTAAGTTGATGAGAGAACGGACGGTTTGGGCTAAAAGTTGATTATCGCTAGATGAGCCTAAGACCATTGTCATTAAGGCTGATTCCAAAAAGGCGGTATAATCTAGTAGGCGATCGCGTTGTTGTTCTGGTTCAAGCGATCGCAAGTCTGGTTGTTCAAATAAGTTATTAGATTGTTTGGAAATATCAAAGTAAGCTCCGTTGCCTGCCATGAACTCGGTATAGTCGGTAAAAGTTGATGTGCCGTCTGGTTTGGGAAAGTCTAAGGCGACTACAGGAATGCCATGTGCTAAGGCTTGGGTTAAAATTCCTGAAACTAATACTGATTTACCTGCACGGGTGGTAGCAAATAAAGCTAAATTTTTGTGTTGATGAAATAAGTCTAGATGTATGGGTGTACCGCCTTCTTCGGCTATTAATTCAAAGCCTTTTTTATCTCCGGCTTTGGTGACTACTAAAGGCATCAACCCCGGTACTTCACTGGTTAAATATAACTGACGACGGTTAAATGGTTTAACTAGTAAACCTTCCCAAACTATGGGGAGAGACTGTAACCAAATTTTCCAGGCATATTCTATTTCTCTGACTACCTGGGCTGGACGTTGAAAACAGTTTTCAATATATCTTGTGGCTTCGTCTAATTTTTCTACTGTGGGACGATGGACAAAAATTGCTATCCCCGTATAAATGGGAACTGCACCTTCATATAATTGTTCTTGGGCAGCAACGGATTTTTTTAATTTTAATTGGGCATTGACATCAATGGTTCTACTTTTTTCCTGTGCCATCATTGCTGTCATATTTGACTGCTTGAGGACTCGTTGCAAGGTGGTTTTAACTAAAGCTGGGTTGGCGGCTGTCAGTTCACAAAAAATTTCTGTATCTACTACTGTTTCCCTCGCTAGTAGTTCCCATAAATACCGCAGTTGTGCGAATTTATTCGGCCAGCCACCGGGTTTTTCTAAGAAAGTCAATGCGCCAATATAATTATTTTTGACATTTACCCATCTGCGATCGGCACAAGGTACACTAGATTCCATCAGCATGGTTGTACTGTGGATATTTTCCATCAGCAATTTTGTACTGGGTAAATCGGAATAAACTTGCTCGTGTAGTCCATTCTCATCTAAGCTCACTAATTGGGGAATGGGTATCGGTTGAGTATCGTTAAACCGTCGCCATATATTTTCCCAGAGTTCTTCTGCATTTAGGGGTTTAATATCTAAACCCATTTTGTTAGATAACAATTGTTCCCAACGACAAAACCCTTGTTGGTAAGCTTTGATAATAACTGTTTCTATGCGTTGATTTTCAATATCGGCAAGATCACCCTTAAATTTTAACCACCAATCTTCAGCTTGTACTAATAGTTTTTCAATCCAATCATTAGCTTGTGTTGAATTTGGTTCAATGGTGTAAGTTACATAAATTTTCAGAAATTTTGGCTTACGTAGTCCGGCATTGGTGAGTTCTTTGATTCTGGCTCTTTCTGCCATTAATAAGTATTTAATATCCCGTGAGGCAGCAGATTTAATTAAGTCTGTCAGTTCTGCTTGTCGCTGGGCATCAGAACTAAAAGAACCCATGTGTAATGTCATTCTTTCGCCATCAGGGATGTCTTTTAATCCTGATTCAAGATTATTAAAAATTGTGTCTATTTGTTCTTTTCTTAAGGTAGTATGAATACCTCGACACTCAAAACCAAAAACAAAGCAGAATCTATCTTTTTGAGTCCCTTTAGTTAAAATATATGCCCCAATATCACGCCCATCTAAGGCAATACGCAGCATTGTTGACAAATGCAGTGCATCTTCAAAAGGCGTTAATCTACTTTCTTGTCCGGCGATGCCGACGCTTTGTTTTCCGATTTTTTGCTTCATGGTTAACTTCTAACAAGCTTTGATAACGTGCAAAGCCTCTTGTCCAAGTGGGAACTCCAATAAATTTACTTAAAAATCGCCAACTCCTACCTCCAGATAATATCCACCAAGTTGCTATTCCCCAACCGGCAATTAATGCCGTCCATAACCAGCGTTGAAAGTCATCTGCAAACAGCCCCCCAAAAATGCCATTGATGATAAAATATGCGGCTAAAACAATTACTGTCCAGGGAAATATTTGGTCGGCAGGAATAGGGCCTAGTGATGGTTGTGAACCTAAAATTTGATTAACTGGGCGAAAATCTGGTTGCCGTTCCTCAGACATAATCTCTTAATACATTGGAATTTAGTTATTTGTATCACCAATTACAAACCCTGTGAGAACATCTGCCACAGTTACAGCTACAACAACTAATAAAGGAGTTCTGGCTACACTTTGCCAATCTTCATCTTTACGCACTGCATTGATTACCCCAATTAATGAAATTGCTATATACAGTAAATAAATAGCCCGTAATACGTTGAATATTAAACCAACTGCCAGTTGACTATTATTATTTGATGCTCCTTGTGTTAATGTTTTGTTAAAGAAATCCTCAGCCCTTCTAAAAAATTGTGCCTGTGCTGGTGCAGCAAAGTAATCTAACCAAAACAACACTAAAATCATAGCCACAGCAACAATTTGATAGATAATTAACCACCGTTTTGGTAAGTGCGATCGCTGTCCAATTTGCTGAATTACTATGGTAATTAAACTACCAACTAGCAAACAAAAAATCAACAAAGGGCTTTTGAAGCTGATCACAATTAAAAATACAGCACAAGCCAGTAAAAATGGCACTGATTC
>JBODRP010000204.1:0-10114 GCA_050633005.1 Trichormus sp.
TAGCCTTAAGTACGTATTTTTGATGAAGAAATTACTCTAAGTAATCACAGAGTGTTATTAAAAGAGTTATCAGTTATCAGGGGTATGGTGTGGTGTTTCGCTCTCGGATTTGACCCAATACCCAACACTGTTAAATGTGATACTCGTTAATATACACTCTGCATAGAAATTCAGGGTGATGTTTCACTCCTTTCCAATTCCGGTATAGTTTCTTTGACACGGCGGATGGGTAAATTAGCAATCAAAGCTGTGGTGCGTTGGTTGCTTTCGAGGGCAAATTCTAGAGCATCTGTATCTAGCTCTACATAGCGACAGACTATTTCTAAAATTTCCTTACGCATTTTTTCTAGAGTTTGGGGATCTATGTCGGCGCGATCGTGAGCGATTACCAATTGCAAACGGCGTTTGACTTGAGAGCGACTGGTATCAGAACTACGTGAAAACAGTTTATCTATTAATTCGAGGATCATTACTTCTGGGTGTGCCGAGACTGCAAGTTAAACGATTTTAGTGCGTAACAGCTTTCGCAGGCGGGTAAATATATTTTCGTGGGGTGAATCAAGGTCGAGAAATTCGACTGTTTCTCCTTCGAGTCTCCGAGCAATGTTTTCAAAAGCTACAGCCGCTAGGGAGGGAGTGTCCCCTAATACTAAAGGTTCACCACGATTGGTGGAGACAATTACACGCTCATCATCGGGGAGTACGCCAATTAAAGGTATTGCTAGTAGTTCTTGGACATCTTGCACGGACATCATGTCATTAGCCCGTACCATTGCGGGTCTGATGCGGTTGATAATCAGGTGAACGCGTTTAATACCTTGGGCTTCTAATAACCCTACTACCCTGTCAGCATCCCGCACGGCGGAGATTTCGGGAGTGGTGACAATGAGAGCTTCTTTAGCTGGGGCGATCGCATTTTTAAAGCCATTTTCAATCCCAGCCGGGCTATCAATAATTACATATTGATACTTTTGTGAAAGTGCATTCACCAATAACTTCATCTGCTCTGGGGTGACAGCATCTTTGGTACGATTTTGGGCGGCTGGTAAAAGTACCAAGTTGGGTTGACGCTTATCTTTAACTAATGCTTGTTCTAGGCGGCATTCTCTAGAGAGAACTTCCACAGCTGTATAGACGATGCGGTTTTCTAGACCTAAGAGCAAATCCAAATTCCGCAGACCGAAATCCGCATCTACTAGGGCAACTTGCCGACCCATTTTGGCTATAGCCATGCCCAGATTTGCTGAAACAGTAGTTTTACCCACACCTCCTTTGCCGGAGGTAATGACAATAATACGAGTCATGATACAAGTGCGCTGGATGAGGGTTAAAGAATTATATTAAATGTATTTATGGTGCTTGATTAATCCTAGTTAAGAGGTTTCTAGAAAAATCAGTAGCTTTGACAATGCGAATCCCTCTAGTGGTAATGTGTGCCACTTCGGGGAAAAATTGCGCTGGTAATTTTTCTGGGGATCTAGCGACAGCATCAGCGATTCGTAGCTGGGTGGGTTCCATGTGCAGTGCCATAATTAGGCATTCACGATTACCAGATGCGCCAGCGTGAGCCACACCTCGCAGACGACCCCAGACGAGGATGTCTCCGTCTGCCACTACCATCCCACCGGGATTGATGTCACCTAATAAAATTACCGTACCGGGGTGACGAATTTCTACACCAGAGCGGATAGTCATTTCCAGGTAGAGGGCATCGGCTTGGGGTGTAGGAGTGGCTTTCGGTTCTGAAGACAGGATGGTTTCTGGCTGTAATTGTTCTACAGAATAACCGGATGTGACGGCGGCGATCGCGGTTTGTCGGCGACTAGTAGCGACTGATTTGAGTTGCAGTTGCACCTCACTAAAAGTTTCAGCAAGCTGTTGCAGTTGCCTTGTATCTAACAGACGATCATGTGCAATTAGATGCACTGCTGTATTCGGTGTACGGAGGCGATCGCCTGCCATTAAGCGGAACTTTAACTGTTGCCAAATATCAGACCAAGCAAATTCTGTTGCAGGTACTTGTAATTCTGTCGGTAAAATTACTAAGAGTTTTTCTCCCTCGGTCTTAAACTGGACTTGAATATCATTTTTCGCTTGATTTTCCACGAAATCAGTCGCATCAAAATCCACTAACTCAGGATTCGATTCAACATTTTCTGTTTTACCGACATCAACTTCTACATCACCAGCAGTAGAATTTGGCTGCTCATCCAAGCTCACGGCGTTCTGTTCGCCATCACCAGCGTCAGAATTTGACTTGAGATAGAGAAGTACAGAATCTAGCTCGGTATCTGGAATAATCGAGTTAGATTCTTCCTGAAAAACGGTAGAATTTGCATCTTTAACGGCTCTTGTAGTCGTTAATTCTGCATCAGTTAGTGCAGAAGTAGGCTTGAAATTGGGGATAGCAGAATCAGAACTCATGCGGCTCCAGCCAAAAGTAATTCGTAATTCGTAATTCGTAATTCGTAATGGGCTTCTCTCCGTTCGCGCAGCGTGTCGAAGACAGACGCTAACGCGTAGCTTGCTTCCCCGGAGGGGTATGCCCCGCTACGCTCTAAGCGCAGCTATGCCGCAGGCTTTACGTAATTCGTAATATTCTACGGGTGTAATTCGTAATACCTACGAAAAGTTACGTAATTTACAGTGGGAAATTCAGAGGTCATCTGAATTTTTAGGGTAAGCATCTGTAGTCTTCTTTGCAAGATTTAGTATAATTACCAATATTAAACTAGTTGCAAAATACAGCAACATTTTACTTAAGTATTTTTAGTTAATCTTTTGTAAATTGTTGCCAAGGCTTCAACATCTCCCACATTACCTGGAAATAGAACTACTGGCAAATTGGTGAACTGGGAATGATTGCTGGGGGTAATTACCATTGAACAGCCTGCTAAAATTTGACCAAGTAACCTTGCTGATGTTAATTCCAAGCCTGTACTCAATACATCGTTGGAAGTAATGCCACCTTTACTAATCAGAAAACCAATATCAGAGGGTAAGCCTTGAACAATATCCATCAATAACCGGGAAACTTTAATCCCAAATTGTAAGCGAGTTGTGACATCAGCAAATGTGAGTTCCTGACGACTGGTATACACTACTGGGGTTTTACCTGAGTTGTGTACTTGATGTATGTTGTCCAAAATTTCACTTAGGAGAGTGGTAGCTGCGTCTGTTTCTTCATCCAGTAACCGGGATACATTCACTTCAATTCCCACAGTCCCCGCTACTTTTAATAAAGCTTCTAGTTGCTGGGTGGTTTTCTTGACATGAGAACCAACGATAACTGCGCCTGGTTTACCTTGGCGCACATACTCCGCCATATTTTCGGCGGCGATGGGTTGGGGTGGTAAAGCCGCTAAAGCTGTTAAGATACTGGCAGCACTGCGGAATAAAAAGCGTTTACCTTGACTGGCGGCGGCTAAAATATCGACAGCAAAGCGATTGAGATCAGCTTGATTTTCACCATCAACAACACAGCACTGATTAACTGTAAGTTGTAATAAGCGTTCTAAACTGCCGTTACGAATATCAGCGAGTAAAAACCTTTCTACCTCGGACTCGGTAATTCTTCCTTGGGTTTTCTCCTCCACATACTTTGGTAAGTAGCTGTGATGGTAAGCGAAAACCGAATCCCGTGCAAACTCAGTTTCATGGACTGGGGTTGGTACACCATCAATTATCAAGTAATGTACACTATCGCGGGTAATGCGTCCGCCTTCAAAGAAAGCCGGAACGAGAAAATGAGCATCAAATGAACCGAGTTCGTGAGCGATCGCATCAGTTTCAATGGGATAATGTCCCCGCAAGGTAGAATCAGAACGACTCACCACCAAAAAATCTGTTATCCCCTCAGCTGCTATAGCCACCTTTAAATTCTGACATACTTCCTTTGTTACCGATGCGGCTGACTCTGGGGGTAAGGCTCTAGTATTAGTCAAGACAAAGAAAATCGGCGCATCATCCCGCAACCCCAAGCGTAAAGTTTCCACATCCCAACGCATTAACAGCAAACAGCTATGCACTGTTTGAGAACCGGTAGGATCATCATCCAAAACAATTATTTTAGGTTTGTTATTTTTAGTCATTAGTCAATAGTCAATAGTCAATAGGGTTGGGGGAACAGAATCTTTAATTTTGAATTTTGCGGAAAGTTGCGTGCGGGGGTTTCCCCCGTTGAGCAAACTTTCCAAGACGAATTTTGAATTTTGAATTGTCACCTGTTCCCTGTTCTTCGTGCTTGCACATCCAAGGCAATCTGCAATACTTGATTTAACACGAGAGAGTATTCACTAGCCTGGGAACTTGACTGTAAGGCTTGGATATGAGTCAAATTATTGACAGATAAGTCTTGGTTATCTGCAAGCAGTCTTTTATTATCCCGCAAAAGGCGATCGCTTTTGAACGCCCGGACTAAATCTTCCCGCAGGAATTGTAGGGCTGCGATAACTTTATCTCTATCATTGAGGCTATCATCTAGTTCGCCTGAGACTGCCAATTGATCATTGACATCGACAGCAACAATCAAGCCATGATATTGGTCAACTGCATCAAATAGCGTGGTGAGACTTTTGGGAATTTTGAAACGTTGCCAAAGCGATCGCCCCAGTATCACCACCAGCCAGATTATGATCAAAAGGGCAATACCCTGGGGAATTGCTGAACCGATGGTGGGCAGAATAATTAAACCATACACCAAGCCCACAACCACAGCCGCGATAATCAGCGACACCAGGATTTCATTTTGCCAAAATTTTAAACGTTGTTGGGGGGTGGCGATCGTTGGCGATCGTAAAACTTTATCGGGAGACACGCCACTCAAGCGTCTTAGTTCCCCCTTGCTAATTTCCAACCCTATCAAGTCCGGCTGCACAACTGCAAACTCCCAGGAAAATCCAAGTAGCGTATTTATTTTAGTGCGGTTTGGGGCTGGGTTTAATGCTGGGCTAGAGCAATTCAGACTAAATTGCAGTAGCTAGATGTAGGTTGGGTTAAGCGCAGCGCAACCCAACATCGATATTAAAAACTTAACCGATATCTTGGTGTTGGGTTTCCTTTCGTCAACCCAACCTACTAAGCTAAATTGCAGTAGTTAGAAATTGATTGCGTTAGGTGCAACTATCACCTCAAAATAATTCTATGTGAAAACTGTTATTTTCCAAATGAATAATCGACCCTTATTAAAAGAACAATTACAAGCCAAGCTCAAGAATATTCAAACTAAAGCTGATGGTTCTCCTGTTACCAATTTGCAGCTAGATCAAACTGTAGCCGTAGAAATTGCACAATTGACGGCAGAATTAGAAAACTGCAATCCCAATCCTAGCCCTTTATTGTATGCTACTGATTTATTAAACGGAGCTTGGCAATTACAATACTCAACTGCTAGAGAAATCCGGGCTTTAGATTCCCTTCCCTTGGGATTAAAGGTGGGTAAAGTCTATCAAGTAATTGATGTCACCAATAAACAATTTTTCAATTTAGCTTTGGTCAAACATTCATTGGGGTTACTATCGGGATATGTAAAAGTAACAGCTAGTTTTGAGCCTGCTACTGATGATGTATCATCATCAACTAATAAACGTATCAATGTCTATTTTGACAAACGTTATCTAGCAATTGAGAAGATTTTAGGAATAAATACACCAGCACTCAACCCATTTAAGGTTGTTCCAGCTAATAATCCTCAAGGTAGAATTGCGACTCTCGATATTACTTATTTAGATGAATCTTTAAGAATTGGTAGGGGTGGTGATGAAAGTTTGTTTATTCTGAGCAAATCTGCTGATATACCTGAGTTATAAACAGGACTTACGCAAGTGTCACAATTCATGGTTGGTGCGTGACGCTATAAGTTTCATGACTACGTTCAAATAATTTCGCCGCGTCACACAACGGCAATAAAGCGAGAACTCAGAGCGGCGGCTTCCGCCGTAGACGCTTTAGCGGTGAAACAGTCCTGTAGGCGGGTTTCCCGCCGTAGGGAACTGTTGAACCCGAAGGGCTTGCCGCAGGCATCTGAAGTTCGGTGGGGAGGAAAATCCACACCGCTTTTTGCCTCCCCTACACAAAAAATATGCCAGTTGCGTAAGCCCTAATAAAAATGCGATCGCTAACGGTGTGAGCTTTGCTCCATATTCTCAGCAATCTTTGTACTTTTTTCTACGCTTTTGGGTGGATGAATGACTCCGTAAGGATGAGTAGAAATGAATTAAAAGCTTAACAAGAGGGTAAATTCATGACTCAAGGTAACGGACATTCCCAAGAGCCTATTAGTAACTTAGAATATGACTTTTTGACAGTATTACATAACAAGGCGGAAGCAGTTAGAGCTTATGAAACTTACATTGAAGATGCAAAAGCAGTTAATTCTCAGCCTTGTGTAGACTTATTTCAAAAGTTGCGTCAATCGGAAATTGAGCATACCAAAGAAATTCGTCGTCATCTGCAAGAAGTAATGCAGCACGGTAAAATGTAAAACAGGTTTGTAGTAAGCATTTTAGTGCTGAGATATTTGTCAGATGAGTAATAAGTAATAAGTAATGAGTAATATCCATTACTTATTACTTGAAAATTGAATTTACGATCAAAGGACTAAAGTCCTTACTACGAACTAGGGGGTTTTGAGAGTTTTTCCGTAAGCTAGTTTGATTTCTCCCGTAGTTTGTGATGCTTGAGCAGCAAAATCACAGATAGATTGAAATGGACAAAATCGACAGTGATTTCCAGGATTTGGAGGAAATATTTCACTGAAACTCTTAGCCGCTTCTTGGTATAGTTGGATGTCTGATTGATGTTTTCTGGCTATTTTTACTAATTCAACTTTCAAGGATTCTAATTCATTATTTTTGAGTTTAATTAACTCTGATTCTTGCCGCAATTCTAAATTATAAAATGAAGCTACAGCTTCTCTACCAGGATATAAATAACTAGCAGCTAATAAATAAACTAATGCTTGTCTTTTATCAAAATTAGACTTGCCAGTTTTAAAATCTACAATATGCAAAGTTTCTGCATCTGACTCGATAAAAACACAGTCCATTGCTGCATATAAACGGAAGCGATAATTAGCTTGTTCAATTACAATTGGTTTCGGAAAACCTTCGTCACCGCGAGTTAGTTGTAAAATCCGTTTCCCTAAAAGTAGAGGTGCTTCATAATATTTTTTCAGAATTTGTAAAACTCGTTGTTGTACTTGTACAGCCGAATTACTTAATTTTAGAAGTTTAGCAACTTGTTCGACTCCATCTGATCGCGTTAACAGATGCCGATTATGATGGAACTCATAAACACCTTTTTGTGCCAGTAACCCAATGCGCTGGGGTGGTGTAGCATTTGCTAATAATGCTTTAACCTGTGGTTCGTGTTGACGTGCTTTAATGAACCCCCGTCTCATATGGCAGTGCCAACGCTCTTGCCCTCTCGCTGGGGCAACTAAAGACCAGAGGTGATAACTAACAAAAAGTCGTTCGGGGGTTGACATTGGTCAATCGCAGTGAGAAATAATACGGTGGAAGACGCTTGCAGCTACGCACGCTTTGCGGGAAGCTTCCTAATAGAGTTCACAAGATATGGGAGAGAGTGGCAAACATGAGTGGTAGCAATTCTAGCAAGATAAAATTTGGTACTGATGGATGGCGAGGGATTATCGCCGATGATTTTACTTTTCCCAATGTGCGGAAAGTAACAAGAGCGATCGCAAGTTATTTAGAAACAGCCTATACAAAAGATAGACCAGTTCTGATTGCTTACGATACACGCTTTTTAGCTGACCAGTTTGCCCAGACAGCAGCCCAAGTCTTGGCTGATTTAGGATGGAATGTTAAAATCACTGATCGGGATTGCCCCACACCAGTAATCGCTTATAATGCCCGTCACCTAAATTCGGCTGGGGCTTTGATGTTTACTGCTAGTCACAATCCAGCACCATACTGTGGGATTAAATATATCCCTGATTATGCTGGCCCTGCCACTCCAGAAATTACTGATACTATTGTGGCAAATATAGAAACTGCATCGGATGAATTGCCAAGCGGCAAACCATCAGGTTCTATTTCTATTTTCGATCCCAAACCGGACTATCTCCAATTTATCTATACATTGCTGGATGTTGAACGGATTAAGAGCGCGCAGCTAAAAGTCAAGTACGATGCGTTATATTCTACATCCCGTGGCTATCTAGATGAAATCTTGCAACAAAGTGGCACACAATTAGAAAGTTTCCACACTTGGCGCGATGTGCTGTTTGGCGGTGGAATGCCTGAGCCTAAAGGGGAACAGCTAGTAGAATTAGTGGAAGCAGTGCGCCAAGATCATGCAGATTTGGGTTTGGCGACCGATGGCGATAGCGATCGCTTTGGTATTGTAGATGAATTAGGCAACGTCCTCACCCCTAACACGGTGCTTTTAGTGTTAGCTAGACATTTAATCAAAAACAAAGGTAAAAGCGGCGCAATCGTCCGCACAGTGGCGACAACGCACCTATTAGATAACTTTGCTGCAAAACACGGCTTACCACTTTATGAAACAGCTGTAGGCTTTAAATACATTGGTGAAAAAATGCGGGAAACTGCTGTCCTGATTGGTGGTGAAGAATCCGGCGGTTTAAGTGTAATTGGACATATCCCCGAAAAAGACGGCGTTTTAGCTGATATGCTAATTGCAGAGGCGATCGCCTACGAAGGTAAACCCTTGAGTCAATTAGTCAAAGAAGCGATCGCAGAAGCTGACGGCCCGCTTTACAACAACCGTTTGGACTTACACTTAACAGAAGCCCATAAAAGTGCTGTCATTGACTCCTACACCAAAAATCCTCCTTCAGAGGTAGCTGGGATTGCTGTGAAAGAAGTCGGACGCAAGGACGGGATTAAACTGTATTTAGCAGAAGGTAGCTGGGTGTTGCTGCGTCCTTCCGGTACTGAACCACTGGTACGCGTTTATTTAGAAACCAACTCACCTGAGAAACTTAGCCAACTCGCCCAAGAAATGGAAAGTGCGATCGCTAAGTTAGCATAGAACTTTAGACCGCAGATGCACACTGAAATATTTAGTGTACATCTGCATCTATCTATGGTTATATTTTTTATGAAAAGCTTTGCTAATTTTTTGATATCTTTAATTGTAGCGATTTGGGTAGTAGCGATCGCTATTCTTTCCGTCCAAAATTTTGAGCCAGTATCGTTAAAATTCTTAACATTCCAATCAATTAAAATCCCAGTCGGTATAGTGCTGGCGTTTAGTGCTGGTGTGGGATTTGTTGGTGTGGCTATTCTACAACCCCTCTGGAATCTAGCTGATTCTGGTAACTCCCGTTTAGAAGAAGACGCAGAATTTTTCGTTGATGATGAAGATTTTTAACTATGGAAATTGAATATGATTTTAGCCAGGGTAAGCGCGGAGCAATTGAACCAAAAACAGCAAACAAAACTCAAATTACAATTAGTCTAGATGATGAAATTTTGGTATGGTTTCGTGAGCAAGTTCACCTAGCAGGTGGGGGAAACTACCAAACTTTGATTAACGATGCTTTACGTGATTATATTCAGCAACACCGTGAATGAAGTCAATGAAATTTGAGACATCACAAACAGATTGGAGTAGAATCGATGCGATGAGTGACGAAGACATCGATACTTCAGATATTCCACCATTGTCAGATGAATTTTTTGCTAAAGCACAATTGCGAATGCCTAAATCACCTGTAAAAGTCACAGTTCAATTAAATGCTGAATTTAAGCATCATACCAAACAAATGAACAGCAAAACAGATCGCGGTAAAATTTAAGACTTATTCAGCAATACACAAGGTTGTTCAATAATAAATGAAATCAGCCTAATTATACTTTTTAATAAATAGGCTGATACCTTTAAAACTTAGTAGTTTTGACTTAGAATGATACCTTAAATTTGTATTCGTCAAATCATAAATTTTACTAGGTTTTGATCAAAATGAATGTTTATTATTTCGTCTAATCCTAATAATAAACGCCGAGCATCTTTCTCTTTAAGATTCGAGGTCAAGTTTCTTAGTTTGGCTTCATAATTTAAAATTTTAGGCATGAAATTGTCTAAAAATCTTTTTACCAAGTTTATTCCTATTTTAAGGTTATCA
>JBODRP010000205.1:0-10079 GCA_050633005.1 Trichormus sp.
TTATCGATCAAGTTCAGTGTAAATACTGCTATAACCTAGCTACTTTATTAAAAATTAGCGGTATCGTTAGTAACACTTTACGAGTGTGATGGGTAAAGACCCCAAGTATAAGCGAAGATGCGGGATTTATCCCGCCACTGGCATAGTCTTGAGGTTGATGCAAACTTACTGTACAGTATATATACAAAATCTAATTTAATAGGCCACGGAGATTCTTATCCTTCCCATGAAGAGTTTTCGAGTAACTCTCAAGATTTTTTATTTCCCGTTCACAAGTGCTGCATATTTCAGCATAATTTACACTCTTATCGGCGGATTCCCATCCTGAAGTTATTCAAGTTATACCATTTTTAGCCAAATGTATTTGGTGAGGCAGTGCGTTCCTGTCGCCTTGCATCAGAAAGCAACTGCCGAACCCGTAGGGCTATTGGCTTATATCACCCGCATAAATGGCAGGGGTTTTACGCATCACGACTCATAAAAACGGCAAGATTCGCAAGGCCCATTAGGATTGACAGCACAGCGAATAATTTCTGACTTGGCATTATATCTACAGCTAGCATCCCCAACTACCCAACGCCCTGCCACTAAACTTTTTTCAGCTGGTCTTTGAGCAGACTGTACATAGAGAGCGATATTATGTAAGCGATAACGTCCTGATTTCAACTGATATCTATGGCGGCGTTCTAAAACCGCGTAGGTTCTACCTTCTAAATCGAGATAGTTTCCGGGTTGGGGTGTCCAGTCTAGTTGAATTTTACCGAGGGAACGACGCGGATGGGTCAGAATCACCTCAGTTGGTAAAGAGTCTGGCTCCATAAGTTTATGTGATGTGATTTACATTATAAAAATAGTATCGCAGTAACCTACCGGGACTGACCTAATTCAGATTACAATTGGTAGATCACTAAATTTTTTGATCAGATGAGGTTTAGCGATCGCTAGTCAACATTCCCCGATATGCGCGATCGCTGTTATTTTTCTGATGAAAGGCGATCGCGCAAAGCTAGGAAAGTTCTCGTTTGAAACAGAAACATTCTCGTTTAGAACAAGAACGTTCTCACTGGAAACAAGAATACTTGAGTTGGAAACAGGAACATTCTCGTTTGCAATGCAAAAATTCGGGTTCTGAACATGAAACTTTGAGTTCAAAACAGGAAACTTAGAGATAAAAGCTAGAGTGATGCGGTTGGGAAGGTCAATTTTCGTGTTCTCATGAGAGAGAATCACGCAAATTTGCTAAATTTTCATGCACAGTCACAGTATTAGGATGATTCACTCCTAAACTTTGCTCCAAAATATTCAAAGCATGAAGATACAGAGCTTCGGCTTCGCTGTATTTTCCTTGGGATTTGTAGAGTCCAGCCAAGTTGTTGAGGCTGGTGGCGACATCGGGATGATTATCTCCCAGCAGGCGTTTATAGAGTTCTAAAGCGTGAAGATACAAAGATTCAGCTTGGTCGTAGCGTCCTTGAGAATCGTAGAGTGATGCCAAGTTGTTGAGGCTGGTGGCGACATTGGGATGATTGTTTCCTAGCAGGCGTTGAATTAGTTCTAAAGCCTGGAGATACAAAGGTTCAGCTTGGTCGTAGCGTCCTTGGGATTTGTAGAGTGATGCCAAGTTGTTGAGGCTGGTGGCGACTGAGGGATGATTGTCTCCCAGCAGGCGTTTATAGAGTTTTAAAGCTTGGAGATACAAAGATTCAGCTTGGTCGTAGCGTCCTTGAGAATCGTAGAGTCCAGCCAAGTTGTTGAGGCTGGTGGCGACATCGGGATGATTATCTCCCAGCAGGTGTTTATAGAGTTCTAAAGCTTGAAGATACAAAGATTCAGCTTGATCGTAGCGTCCTTGGGATTTGTAGAGTGATGCCAAGTTGTTGAGGTTGGTGGCGAGATCAGGATGATTATCTCCCAGCAGGTGTTTACTCAATTCTAAAGCTTGGAGAAGCAAAGGTTCAGCCTGGTCGTAGCGTCCTTGGGATTTATAGAGTGATGCCAAGTTGTTGAGGCTGGTGGCGACTGAGGGATGATTGTCTCCCAACAGGCGTTTTCTAAGTTCTAAAGCGTTGAGATACAAAGGTTCAGCTTGGTCATAGCGTCCTTGGGAATAGTAAAGTCCAGCCAAGTTGTTGAGGCTAGTGGCTAAGTCTTTCTTTAAACCTAACTGTTGTTGCAGTTCCACCGCTTTACTTAAATACTCAACTCCTAATTCTTGCTCCTTTTTATAATCCTGACATTCACCCCGCTCTAGTCTTTTTCTATAAATATCTCCTAAGCTAAAGTACAGAGTTGCTAAAGCTGCATCTTTTATACCTCTTTCTTCTAAATCTTGAATAAATTTCTCTAAATCTTCTATAGGTAATAAATAATCATTTTCATCATCAATGCTTAAAATCTCATTATCACTGAAAGCAAACCGAATCGGCTCTAATTCCCTACCAGAAATAGCATTTTTCTTCCTAGACACAAACCGAAACACACCACTGCGCCAACTCCAAAAATCAGGTGCTTTCTTCATCAACTCAATTAATATTTGATTAGTCACCCACAAGACAATAGCAAAAGGAAACGCCCTTAATGCTTCCCTAGTCCACTGCAAGTAACCGAAAAATATCTCTTGTTCAGAACGCTCCTCTCCCAATTTCAAGAAATGCAGCTGTTCTGCACCAGTCACAGTAATT
Source organism: Trichormus sp. (assembly GCA_050633005.1). GTDB lineage: Bacteria > Cyanobacteriota > Cyanobacteriia > Cyanobacteriales > Nostocaceae > Trichormus. The sequence continues at coordinate 2,682 of JBODRP010000205.1, forward strand.
ACTGCTGGGTGATGTTGACGCAAATATTCTTCACTGTCTACCAGTTGAGCAATAGCAGCCCTCAAACTCGGTTCGCCTCTCGGTAATGTCACCCGATAACAACGGATTTCTGGCTGTAATTCTGCTTCATACTGAGCAATAATTTCATCACGAAAACTAGCATCATCACAAACGGCAATGAGCAAATTTAATCTATGTGCTTTAGCTTCAATGGAAATAGTTAAGTAATCATAAGCCTCTTTATTTTCATCATCTGTGAATAAATCTTCATTGAGCATTTTTATTTCTTAACTCCCTGCGCTTCAAAGTTTCTACAAGAATGGGGTGAACATCATACCAAGTTTCATCATTACGATATTCCAATATATGCAACCCATGTAGTAATTCTAAAAACTCTGGCTGCTTGACATCATCAGGCTCGAAATCCTCATAAGTAGTTTGCAAAATCTTGAAATCTTCTTTTCCTAAACGCAGAGAAAGTTCATTGCGAATTTCTTTAATGGCTTTTTCTATAACTTGGTCATCAATGGTAATCTTCTCTCCTGGTTTCTGTCTGATGAGTTGCAAACAAATAAGACAGCATATATTAGCGATACGAATCAACTCCCGCAAAACTCCACCACTGTAAATAACAATCTTTTCGGCGGCTGATTTATCTATTAATTCACTAGAAATGCGTTTTTGTAATATCTCACATAAAATATTAGTTGCTTCAGTTCGAGGCTTGGCATCAGGCAAGCGATTATCACCCCTACTAAAAATTTTGATCACAGGCATCACTTCAATTTGGTAGCTGCTTGCTGATTGAATGTTGCTCCAAACAAAAGTATTACACATGGTGGCAATCGGGACAGTATAGATAATCCGAATATTAGGTTGAAAAAGCGAGTTAATATTGTTGCCATAAATTTCATTAACTCTTGCTAAATCAAGTTTATCTAAATCATCAATAATGACTATAGTTTCTTTTTTAGTAGCCACTTGAATTAAAGCAGCAATTTCATTCACACGGGCAACTAAATCTGATCTCTTGTGTTCAAATTCCTCTGTGATTTCTTCTCTAACTTTGGCATCAGCTTTTAACTGTGTTTTCAGAAAACTGAGCAAATTAAAACCCGCCTCAACTCCAGTTCCTAACTCTACTTCGGTAGTACGAGTACGTTTTTTAAACCAATCAAAAATTTGATGCTTAGTAGTATCAGGAATGTCTACATTTCGTGCTTCCGCCTCAGACATTAAATTCAGCGCGATCGCAAACAAAATATTTATATGATTAACAGCCGACATTTCAATACTGTCAGCAATAGAAAATAAAACTACAAAATAATTTTCTTTAATTCTTCTACTTAACTCAGCTAATAAAGAAGATTTACCACATCCCCGATGTCCAGTAAATACAATCTTACTGTCACCGTTAGGACTGTATTCAATTCGTTGCATTAATCTTTCTATACAATCATTACCATAATCGACTCTAAAATCATCCGTTTCTTTCTTTTCTAGCAATGGAAATAATTCCAGATTGGCATATGCTTGCTTAAAGGATTTTTGTAATTCCTTAGACATAAACTCTTAAAAAATAACGTTTTTACTAGTTATTTATATTATTACCTATCCAGCCCCAACCCAAACCATCTTGTCTCCTCCCCTCTGCTTCTTTGCGTGACGTAAACTTGCCTTAAATCAAAAAACCTCAGATGTATGGGGTAGAAGCATCCATGATCTTCTATGCTACCCTGAAAAAACATTACCCCTCTCCGCCGCCGGAAAGGGGTTAAAAATGAGAAATCAAAATTCTCACCAGTTGACACTCAGCAAAATCTAATAAGCGTCCTGCAACTCATAGAAATCAGGCGAGATGTAGTCCTTACGCAAAGGCCAACCCACCCAATCTTCTGGCATTAAAATGCGCTTCAAGTTGGGGTGTCCTTCGTAGATAATGCCGAACATATCGTAAGATTCACGTTCTTGCCAGTCGGCAGTCTTCCAAATCCAGTAAACTGAAGGCACTACCGGATTTTCCCTTGGGAGGAAAACTTTAACCCGCACTTCTTCAGGCTTATCAGCGTTGTCACCGACTTTCACCAAGTGATATACACTAACTAAATCTTCTCCTGGGCCAAGGTCAATACCCGATTGGAACTGAAGATAATTAAACCCGTAAGCATACAAAGCTGTAGCGATGGGTAGCAAGAAATTCGCCTCAACTTTAATAATCTCTACCCCGTTTTTGTCAGGGGCCAAAGATTCATGAGCAAAGCCATTTTCTGTCAGCCACTGGGAAATCGGCCCAGATGGGACTATGGCTTCTGTTTCGGCGGGTACTGGTTTTACTTCTTCATCAGCCACGGTTCTGTTCCTCCTTCTGTGTCTTTGCTGTCAACAGTGCAGGTGGAACAGGTAAACCTATTGCTTCTGTTAATTCCTTGGGTGGATTGAAGCGAGTGTCTGACTGCATATACTTACCAGTTAAAATTTCTGGTACTGGCTTCATATTATGAGTCGTGCTGTAGAAACGGTGGGTTTGTTTAATTTGTCCCCGCTCCTGCATCGAATCATTAGCAATCTTTTTCCGCAGTTTAATAATTGCGTCAATAATTGCTTCAGGACGGGGAGGACAACCCGGTAAATATACATCCACAGGAATCAACTTATCAACTCCGCGCACAGCCGTGGGAGAATCAACGCTGAACATCCCACCTGTAATAGTGCAAGCCCCCATTGCAATTACATACTTAGGTTCGGGCATTTGTTCATAAAGACGTACCAATTGGGGGGCCATCTTCATGGTGATTGTCCCGGCTGTAATAATCAAATCAGCTTGACGAGGACTAGAACGGGGAATTAATCCGAAGCGGTCGAAGTCAAAACGTGAGCCAATTAAAGCTGCAAACTCAATAAAGCAGCAAGCTGTACCAAACAGTAAAGGCCACAGACTAGAAAGCCTCGCCCAGTTATAGAGGTCATCAACAGTAGTCAAAATCACGTTTTCTGACAGGTCTTGAGTGACTGTAGGACGCTCAATGGGGTTGATGATGCGCTCTTTGTCCTGGGTGGTTAAATTAGAATTTAAGACCATTCCAAAGCTCCTTTACGCCACGCGTAAACTAGGGCGACTACAAGAATTGCAATAAAAATCAGTGCTTCAATGAATGCCAATAACCCCAGACGGTGAAAGGCTACCGCCCAAGGATAGAGGAACACAGTCTCCACATCAAAGACAACAAAGACCAGCGCAAACATGTAGTAGCGGATGTTGAACTGAATCCAGGCCCCGCCGATGGGTTCCATCCCAGATTCATAGGTGGTGCGACGTTCCAGGCTGTTACCCGTAGGTCTGAGGAGCTTGGACGCAGACAGTGCTAAGGCAGGAACTAGGCTACAGATAATGAGAAAGCCTAGAAGGTATTCGTAACCGCTAAGGACAAACACAATGAATATCTACCGCTTATAGTGTAAATAACGCTGTTACTTTCTTTTACATTATATCTGTTTAGTTTTTCTGAAATCGGGGAAACAGACGGATTTCAGGTATTTGATTCATTTGTCAGAGTGATAGAAAAGTCTAACGAATATGTCATAATTTGTAACGTATATTTAATAATTCCTCTGCGAGACCTGAGTCATGAGCGAACAAGCTGTTGAAACTACAGTGTTAGACCGCTACGAGTGTCGCGCCTGCGGTTATGTTTACGAACCTGAAAAGGGTGATGATAAGCATGACATTCCTTCCGGGACACCTTTTGTAGAATTGCCTGTCAATTGGCGTTGTCCCGTGTGTACGGCTAAAAAAGTTGCTTTCAGTAACATTGGACCCGCAGGTACAGCATCCGGTTTCAAAGAAAATCTTGGTTATGGTTTAGGTGTAAATACTCTGACACCAAGTCAAAAAAATCTTCTAATTTTCGGTGCTTTGGCTCTTGCCTTTTTGTTTTTTATTAGTCTCTACGGCTTGCAGTAAGACTAGAGGCAGGGGAGCAGAAAAGAAAAATATACTCACTCCCCTCAAAGCGCTGAATCTAGTGTTGCTACTAGATAGGTAAAGCTTTTATGTAAACCTGACACAAATTTAGAAACAAATAAAAAATCTCATGGGATCAATGGTTATTGTGAAAAGTTACCAGAAAATTCTGGCTTTGTTGATGGTGGTTTTCTTATGTATTGGTTGTAGTAAAGTACCTTCTACAAGCTACAATCCTTGGGCAGTAATTTCTGTGCCAACGGAGGCCAAACTACTAGATATAGCCTTTACTAACAATCCCCAACATGGTTTTCTAGTAGGTAGCAACACTACTCTTTTAGAAACCAATGATGGTGGTGATACTTGGCAACCTCTGAACTTGACTTTAGATGACGATCGCTATCGCTTTGATTCAGTCAGTTTTGCTGGTCAAGAAGGTTGGATTGTTGGAGAGCCTTCTTTGCTGCTACACACCACTGATGAGGGTCATTCTTGGTCACGCATCCCCTTAAGTTCTCAACTGCCAGGTAATCCAATTTCTATTTATGCTTTGGGTGAGAATACAGCTGAAATGGCTACTGATGTGGGCGCAATCTACAAAACCACAGATGGTGGCAAAAACTGGAAAGCTCAGGTAGAAGCAGCCGTTGGGGTAGTACGTAACTTGGAACGCTCTGCCGATGGTAAATATGTCGCTGTTTCTGCTAAAGGCAGTTTCTACTCCATTTGGGAACCTGGACAAAATGCTTGGGTTCCCCATAACCGCAATAGTTCACGTCGGGTAGAAAATATGGGATTTGCTCAAGATGGGCAATTGTGGTTACTAGCAAGGGGAGGTCAGGTACAGTTTAGTGATCCCACAAACCCAGAGAAATGGCAAGAAGCTGAAAGTCCTGAATTGTCAACTAGTTGGGGTTTATTGGATTTGGCTTATCGTACACCCGATGAAATTTGGATTGGTGGCGGTAGCGGTAATTTATTAATGAGTAGTGATGGTGGTAAAACCTGGGAAAAAGATCGGGATGTAGAAGCAGTTGCAGCTAATTTCTACAAAATCGTCTTTCTCCAGCCAGATCAAGGATTTATCATTGGCGATCGCGGTGTATTACTAAAATATCAACCTAATGTTGCTAAATCTGCCAAAACAGCAACGGCCGCTTAGTGATAATCTAAGTTTTCAGTATCTTCCTGTTTTATGAGAAGCAAGTTGCAACTTGTAACTCTTTCTAAACTTTGTAGGATAATAAACTCAATAGCAACTTTGTAAAGGTAGGGATCTAAATGTCAGGGACTACTGGAGAACGTCCGTTTTCCGATATTGTTACCAGTATTCGTTACTGGGTAATCCACAGCATCACCATTCCAGCATTATTTATTGCTGGCTGGCTATTTGTCAGCACCGGGCTGGCTTATGATGTCTTCGGTACACCTCGTCCTAATGAGTATTACACACAAACACGGCAAGAACTGCCAATTGTGAACAATCGTTTTGAAGCCAAAAAACAAGTTGAACAACTTATTGGAAAATAGTTTGAAATCATGACTAGCGGCAATAACGTCAACCAACCAATTACCTATCCTATTTTTACGGTGAGATGGCTTGCAGTACATACATTAGCTGTGCCTACCGTATTCTTTTTGGGCGCGATCGCCTCAATGCAGTTTATTCAACGGTAAATCATGGAAAGAACGCCCAATCCTAATAATCAACCGGTAGAACTCAACCGGACTTCTCTTTACCTGGGACTACTACTAATTTTCGTTCTAGGCATTCTCTTTTCCAGTTACTTCTTTAACTAACTGGATTCTGTGCTTTTGAATCTGGGTTTATCAAACCTGTGTTGATTTTTTATTAAGAGAGGAGGAAAATCTGTGTCTGCTGGAACTGGAAGAATCCCCCTATGGGTCGTCGCTACGATCGCAGGGTTAGGTGTAATCACTGTTGTAGGTATTTTCTTTTATGGGGCCTACGCTGGAATTGGTTCTTCAATCTAAACTTGTCCAGATAGAAACCATTCATCTAGCAATTGTTTAAAAATAGTCATTAGAAAGCCACCTATCTTTTTGAGATAGGCGGCTTTTTAATGACTGATTAGTGAAGCAATAGAGCTAAATGAAAATTAATCACAGGTAACAAAAGTCACAAATAAGTGTGTTAGCCTTTTAACCACTTGATATGGTCTTTTGACTTATTCTGTGGTGCATGAACAACCTCAGTGACTCATTACCTGTTACTAATTACTCAATTAAGCAATATCATCGCGCTCAATGTATAACATCATAAACGCCATTGCTACAGCTGGAAAAACTAAACCAGTCAAAGGTACAAAGATAGAAGGCAAAAATGAAGCTGCCATAGTAAAGATTCCTGTTAAATAACACTACAATTCAACATGAGCTTACTGCAAATTGCAGGGAATTTTTTTAAATTCTAAAGATTTTTAACACAGATTCTATTCTGGCTTGAATCATCGAAACCTCTGGATCTCAAACCCCGTCCACTTCGGCAAGATATCGGCGTGATATCAGTCGGACGCTCAGTGCATCGCTTCTAAGAGGGCTTTGTGTTAAAATTCAGATGGTCAATGACCCACCCGTGACGATGGATCAGACAGCCTAACGAGCGAAGCCCGGATATATCCGGCGGCGCAGCAAAATCGGTAGACCGGGAAAAGACGATAGGGCAATGGACAGTCCAACCCTTGAATCAAAACATCACATAGAAATTCTCCCGAGTTTCCATACATATGGCGGTGGGACTCACCGCGTCAGTCTGCGGAGCGAACGTAAGACCGTAAAACTCCTTGTGGGTAGAGGCAGTTGCTATGAAACAGAAACCTAAGTCGTGAGTCTTAGGAATCACCGCCCTAAAAGTGCGGTGAGGATGTCAAAAACTGAGTAATTCGTCTAGTGGTGGATTACCCAATTCTGGGGGAATTACAGTCCGAAACACACTAACTTTGTGACTTTCTTGTTGAGTAGCTCTATTTAATGCGATCGCTTCTACACGAATTTCTAAGCAGCCAAAGGGAATATTCAAGGCAATCATCACTTCCATCCCCCCCGCCGAATTAGGTAATAATTCAGTCAGCAAGTGAGGGCCATCTAGCAACCAGCGCGTTTGACAATCTTCCACCCATAATTTAGCCACTACCTGTGGTGGAACTTTCGGGAGTTCGACTCGCACCCTAATAGAATTACCAGCAATCAGTTCACCTTCGGGTACGTGCAGTTGGGGAATTGGCAAAGGTTCTACAGGTTCTCCACTCAAAGATGTAAAAATAGATAAAGTACCTATTGATGGATTATCCACCTCAACCGTAGATTTTACGCTTAAATCTAAATCTTCTTGATTGAAAACGTCATCCACAACAATTTCTTCTCCTAACCAAGCTAAATTGGTGTCAGTTTCCGGCCCAGGTAGGAGTGGTAGTGCA
>JBODRP010000206.1:0-9949 GCA_050633005.1 Trichormus sp.
TGTGTTCGCGTAGCGTTCCGTTGGCGCAGCCTCTCGTAGAGAAGGAAGGGTGCGGATTTGCTCTCCTGTCGCCAGATTCCACAGTTTGATGGTGTTGTCAGAACTACCACTAGCAAGGATTTTGCCATCTGGGCTGATGGCGAGGAGACGATCCCCTGTGTTCGCGTAGCGTTCCGTTGGCGCAGCCTCTCGTAGAGAAGGAAGGGTGCGGATTTGCTCTCCTGTCGCCAGATTCCACAGTTTGATGGTGTTGTCAGAACTACCACTAGCAAGGATTTTGCCATCTGGGCTGATGGCGAGGAGACGATCCCCTGTGTTCGCGTAGCGTTCCGTTGGCGCAGCCTCTCGTAGAGAAGGAAGGGTGCGGATTTGCTCTCCCGTTGCCAGATTCCACAGTGTGATGGTGTCGTCAAGGCTACCACCGGCAAGGGTCTTGCCATCTGGGCTGATGGCGAGGGAAGTAACCGGGTTAGAATGCCCTGTGAGGGTTCTTTCTAGAAAAAAGCTGCTGGTAAACCTATTAATCAGAAATATTGGATTAGGTGGAAAGGAGCGAGAGCGAACATAATAATAGATTGGACTTGCAACCAGGGTAATAACAGCACCCACCAAAATTATTAGTGCTAATTTAATATGTTGTCCAGATGGCTTTTGTAAGGTCATAACTGTGCTTTTATAGGCAAGTGTATGTATTATCGCTTAAATACAACTTACTCTCAGTAGATGCCGCAAAATTTCTGAAGCTTTCTTGGGTTGGACTGTTGCTGGTAGGACTGATGATTATTTGTGCCACAATTGAGAAACACACAATTAATCCCACAAAGGAATAAGCACAAGCCTGTGTTTGTCTGCCAAATGTTATCAAACACCTATGGCAATGTAAGCTGAGTTTATGCCCAAGAAAATTAGAGAACTCAAAAGCTTATTGCTGGAAGCAGGGTTTAGTTATAAACCTGCAAAGGGAAGTCATAGTAAATGGATACATCCGCTATTATCTCAAGCTATTATCATCGCTGGCAAAGATGGGAGTGATGCTAAACCTTATTTAGAAAAACAAGTTAATCAAGCACTTGCAGAATTACAGAAAATGGCAGCAGAGGAGGAGACAGAAGAATGAAATACACAGTTATTATTCAATGGTCTGAAGAAGATCAGTGTTATGTGGTTTTGTTACCTGAGTTTACTAATCTGATGCAGCCTTGTACTCATGGAGATACCTATGAGGAAGCTTTGAAAAATGCTCAGGAAGTTTTAGAAATGCTGATTGAGGTAGCGTTAGAAAATGGTGAATCTTTGCCAGAGCCGAGAACATTAGGAAATTCATTTCAAGTAGCATAATACCAATTCTCTATGAAGTTGCACCAAATAAATGATGTAGAGAGGTTGCATGCAACGTCTCTACATCACACAATAAAGTGCATCTTCATCAAGAAACGGTATAAAGACTAAAATAAGGTGAAGAATTTGGTTGTGGAAGTGCCAAAATTATAAGATAAAGATAGTAACTGGGAATACAGAAATTAGGTTTGTACTGCTGTCTACTTGATATTCCAGGGTATTTGAGTACAGCTTAATATATCTCAAAATATCCGGCTGAAATCGTATCAAAGTCTTACATATTAAGTTTTTTGTAGCGAGTACAAAAATTCTGAACCCCTGACTGAAAAATACTAGTCCCCTATATCTAAAATACTTGTGCCTCTACCCCCAAGAAATTTTTTGGTTGGTGTATATGGGGGGTTGGGGGGGTTGAGTACAGGTTTAATTAATCCAATAAATCCAATCAAGATGGGTTGTACTGTCCTGTTGGGGGTGGCCTGCTATAAGCATAAAAGCACACGGCTTTTTTTACCCAAACAGTACCGATGCAACAGTCTTTAGATGGTATCAAGAATCCACCTGATTCTACTCATGTATCCTGGCGAAAAAGTTTGTTGTCTGGCAGCTTTTTTGAGCCATTATTAAGTGATTTTCGCATTATTTTTGAACGCGATCCGGCGGCACGTAATTGGCTGGAGGTGGTGTTCTGTTATCCTGGTTTACACGCTATTTGTTTACATCGTCTTGCCCATTGGTTACATTGTCGGGGTGTGGTGTTTTTTCCTCGTTTGATCTCTCATGTGGCTCGATTTCTGACAGGAATTGAGATTCATCCTGGTGCAGAGATTGGTAAGGGTGTATTTATCGATCACGGGATGGGAGTGGTGATTGGAGAAACGGCGATTGTGGGGGACTATAGCCTGATTTATCAGGGTGTAACTCTGGGGGGTACTGGAAAGGAAAGCGGTAAACGCCATCCGACTGTGGGTAAAAATGTTGTGGTGGGTACTGGGGCGAAGGTTTTAGGTAATATTCAAATTGGCGATCGCGTTAGAATTGGTGCAGGTTCGGTTGTTCTTCGTGATGTCCCCCAGGATTGCACAGTTGTGGGGATTCCAGGCAGAATTATTTCCCGTAAGGAAAAAAATACTTCATGTCCCTTAGATCACGCTAAGTTACCTGATGTAGAAGGTAATGTGATTCGCTCTCTGCTGGCTCGGATTGAGCAACTAGAGGAAAAATTGCAAACTCTCAAGAGTCAATCCCCGGAAAAAGAACTTGTGAGCAAGGATAGGTAATGATGTTGCCCTCTGATATAGTAGGTGATTACCCATTGCAGATACCCTTGTGCGATCGCTGGCAAGTTTATCATCGGTTGCAAGAGTTGATGATTCCCTGTTCCTGTCTCCCTGATGGCTCGTTGCGCGTACAAGTTAATAGCTGCTTGACAGCAATTCTAGTTCGCAGTACAGTTATGCAATTTATAGCTCCTCGTCACGAGTTGCTGGACTGGCTAGAGCGTTGTTGGATTAATTCGTAATTCGTAATTCGTAATGGGCTGCGCCCCGCTACGCTCTAAGTGCAGCTATGCCGCAGGCTTTACGTAATTCGTATGAGTGTGCTTTAGTTCTACGTTGAGTAGTGATTGTGACAGCACACTAACAGCCTGACAACAACATCAGGATTATTTATTTTGACTTTTGACTTCGGAGTGAAGCGACGTGACTACTCATAAAGATTTAGAATTGCTAGCTTTTTTACATAATGAACTTGAACTTTCCCATAAAGATATAGCTATAGCTCTAAAACATCGAGAGTTTGATCATGCACCTTTACCGATGTTGCTTTGGCAGTATGGTTTAGTTAATTTAGAACAATTAGACAAAATTTTGGATTGGTTATACAAGAATATTTAATGTTTGGAAGTTTATTTTCAATAAAACTTGATTTTCTGATTACTTTCTTAAAATTTAACTGTTGTATTGCTTAATTTGTTATTGCATAAATTAACGCAATCAAATATTTTAAAATAAATATCATAATTTCACGACAATTAAATAAGCAATTTTTGCCTTATCCGTTATTTATAATGATTTTGCGGATATTTTTTATTATTTATAGTAAGCATTATTGTCTTTTAAAAAGATATAAACTGTGCAAAGAGATTCTTAAATTATACATATTTTTTGTCTACTGCCATACAGATATATTGTTATTGTTTAGGTAATATTTAGAAATGATGAAGATGAATTATTAAAAGTGGGAGCTTAGAGCATTTACCGTTCATTCTTCAGCAGTAATTATTAGCATTTACCAATACTGGAATGTGTTAATTTTGAGCTTTTCCACTGAGAAAATATATTAAGAAAAATTGCTAAGAGGGATGTTTGAGATGACTAAAATTCTCATTAATGACACTACATTACGTGATGGCGAACAAGCGGCAGGTGTTGCTTTTAGCTTAGAAGAAAAGGTTGCGATCGCTAAATTTCTCGATAGCATTGGTGTTCCCGAATTAGAAGTTGGGATACCGGCGATGGGTGAGGAAGAAATGCGGGCGATTTCTGCAATTTCTAATTTAGGTTTACGTGCAGATTTGCTAGCGTGGAATCGCGCTGTCATCTCTGATATTAAAGCTTCTATTGCCTGTGGAATGAAGCGCGTGCATATTGCTATCCCAGTTTCCGGTATTCAAATCGCCGCGAAATTCCACGGGCAATGGCGGGTAAGTCTGCAAAGACTCAAAGATTGTATCAGCTTTGCAGTTGATCAAGGTCTTTGGGTAGCAGTTGGGGGGGAAGATTCCTCAAGAGCTGATGAAAACTTCCTGTTGGATGTTGCACTATCAGCCGAAGAATGGGGTGCATCACGTTTTCGCTATTGCGATACCGTAGGAGTTCTTGATCCTTTCAGCACCTATGGGGAAGTCAAGCAGTTAGTTTCTGCATTATCAATTCCTGTAGAAATTCATACCCACAATGATTTCGGTATGGCGACAGCCAACGCTTTAGCAGGAATTAAAGCTGGTGCTGCATCTGTCAATACTACAGTTATTGGTATGGGTGAGCGAGCTGGTAACGCTGCTTTAGAAGAAGTCGTCATGGCCATTAAACGCATATATGGCGTAGATATGGGAATTGAGACACCCCGATTGTTGGAATTATCACAATTGGTAGCGGCTGCTTCTGGTGCTAGCGTACCACCTTGGAAAGCGATCGTTGGTGAAAATACCTTTGCTCACGAGTCAGGAATCCATGCTCATGGTGTTCTGAAAAACCCTGATACCTACGAACCTTTTGCGCCGGAAGAAGTAGGTTGGGAACGTCGCTTAGTACTAGGTAAACATTCTGGACGACATTTGGTATCTAGTTTACTAAAGCAGCATGGGATTGTTCTCAATGCCGAAGAAACCCAGTCTGTTTTAGATGCAGTGCGCCAACAGTCAGTTAAGAAAAAGCGCAGTTTAACTACAGAAGAACTGCTGAACTTGGTAAAAGAACAGAGGTATTCTCATGCAGCGCGATGAATATGAATTGGATACAGAACCGGTTTTCGACTTAGGAGAAAAAGTCAGACTTCGCAAGCAAATTAAGAATGATGGCACATTTCCAGGTCGAGACATCGGTGAGATTTTAGCAAAAAAAGGAGAAATTGGCTACGTAGCGAGTATAGGAACTTTTTTACAACGTTCTTATATTTATGCCGTGCATTTCTTGGAAAAAGGAATCATTGTTGGCTGTCGAGAAAAAGAATTAGAATCTGCTGAGGAAAACCATGAAAGTGATGTTACGAATGGATAATGTGGGCAACTTAACAGTCTACGTTCCCAAAAAAGACTTAGAGGAAATAGTTGTTAAACAAACAGATGGTGCTGAAGGCAAGATTCTGACTTTAGCTAATGGTTGGGAATTAGAATTTCCCGAAATACCAGATGCTAGTAATTTACCTAAAACCTTAGAAGCTAAAAGACTGACATAAAACCAATTCGCAATGGGCTAAATGCCCCGCTTCCGCTAACGCAATTCGCAATTCGCAATTAATTGAGCCACCCACGTTAGCGTAGCGGCACGAAGTGCGGGGTGGGGTTTTTACCTACCTTGGGAAACAAGGATTTTTTCGCCCACCAGGGGCGTTAGCGGAGCGGGACGAAGTACGGTTTTAAACCTAACTTTTTCCAATAAATGGGAATGGGGCATGGGGCATTGGGTATCGGGCATTGGGCATTGGTTATTGGGCATTGGGGTAAATATTTCTCCCTTGTCTACCTTGTCTCCCCTGCCCCCCTGCTCCCCTGCTCCCCTGCCCCCTGCCCCCTGCCTCCCTATACACCTACTCACTTTTTCACGCTGAACATGGGTGACAAATTTTTGACGTTATCAGAGTTTAATCTTGAGGGTGATTTTTTGGGTTTTATTGGTAATAAACCTAAAAAAAATAAATATTTTAAATATTTAAGTCTGGCAATTCCCTCTGGAGATGTGTTAATTAAACTACCAAAAAAATTACGCTCTTGTTTAAGTTCATCTTTAGCAATCGGTGAACGAATTAATATTTATGGTGTGGGTAAATTGCACCGATATAAAGGTACAATTAAACTCAAGGCCTATGAAATTACAAAAATTAGCGATCGCCTCAACCCTACAGCCCAAAATTGCCAACATCCCCATACAGATTTACCACCTCAATCATCGGCTAAAATTATGGTCTGCCAAAAATCTGGTTGCATGAAACGGGGTGGTAAAGGTTTATTGTCAGATTTAGAACAAACCTTATGCGATCGCGGTTTACTTGACAAAGTCACTATCGAACACACAGACTGTCAAAAACGCTGTAGCAGTGCGCCCAACTGTGTTTTGATGCTAGGTAAAAAGAAATACAAGAAAAACTGTCCAGAAGCGATCGCGTCTCTTTTAGAACAATACTTGACTGAAATTTATCCTAAATCCTAGATAATGGATAAAAAAGTTACATAATATGTACAACGACTCGACAATGATAAGTAACAGAACTATGATGACTGTATTAGCTTGATGATTGACGAGTCGAAGCGAAGGCAAAAACCCTAGGGGATTCGTCAAAAACCCCAGAACCTTGACAATATAATAATTACAGCTTTTCAAGAAAACGAGAAATTGCAAATTATTGGCAATAAGATGCTCTGAAATCGACCTGATTTTGAGATTCGTCAAAATGCTGCCCAGGAAGCTTGCTCCATAATAGTTTCAGTACCGAGCAGTTTCCACCAACCATTTCCCCGCAAGGGGACTGAAACCCAATAAAAAAAAAGCGGTAGCTGATTGGGTAAAAGTTTCCACCAACCATTTCCCCGCAAGGGGACTGAAACCACTGTATACGCCGTAGGGGTTTTACCGCTTACTGTTTCCACCAACCATTTCCCCGCAAGGGGACTGAAACCATTAACTGTAACATCTTCTGCTAACGTTACTATGGGGTTTCCACCAACCATTTCCCCGCAAGGGGACTGAAACTATTCAGTCTCAGCCAAGTTAATCCCGAAAGTTGTAGCGTTTCCACCAACCATTTCCCCGCAAGGGGACTGAAACATCAACCAATGAAACCATTAAACACTCAAAGCACTAAGGTTTCCACCAACCATTTCCCCGCAAGGGGACTGAAACGATACAGATACACAAATAATGGTAATTCACAGAAGTTTCCACCAACCATTTCCCCGCAAGGGGACTGAAACACTTGGGGGCTACCGCTTTAGTCCAAGGGTTGTCTTGTTTCCACCAACCATTTCCCCGCAAGGGGACTGAAACCACTCATATCTGCAATCAGGTTAGTTGCTTGATGGTTCAATTGTTTCCACCAACCATTTCCCCGCAAGGGGACTGAAACTGATTAGCAGCAGTACGCATTGATTGCATTCTGCTTTGGTTTCCACCAACCATTTCCCCGCAAGGGGACTGAAACCTGTATTTCTTGTTGACGAACACGACGACTTACGACGTTTCCACCAACCATTTCCCCGCAAGGGGACTGAAACGCGACTATCTCAGCGATAAGTTTAAGTTTGTATTCGTTTCCACCAACCATTTCCCCGCAAGGGGACTGAAACAGCACCTAAACGAGACATCACATTTAATTCTTGTTGAGGTTTCCACCAACCATTTCCCCGCAAGGGGACTGAAACACAACTCCAACGGTATATGAGGTTAACGCTGAGTTTGTTTCCACCAACCATTTCCCCGCAAGGGGACTGAAACATGAGTCGTGACGTTCTAGCCACGCTATCACCATGTTCGTTTCCACCAACCATTTCCCCGCAAGGGGACTGAAACATTACATCGAGAGCGGAGAGGAGAAAAACAAAAAGTTTCCACCAACCATTTCCCCGCAAGGGGACTGAAACAAATACTTACCAACACCAGAAACAATTGGTTGGCTATCAAAGTTTCCACCAACCATTTCCCCGCAAGGGGACTGAAACTTTTAACAACTCTGTCAAATGCGGCTGCATTAAACCGAGTGTTTCCACCAACCATTTCCCCGCAAGGGGACTGAAACATGCACCTGTACCAGCGACACCAGGAGTAGGTAAAGTTTCCACCAACCATTTCCCCGCAAGGGGACTGAAACTGAATAGTCTGATCGCGCGCGCAATCTATATATATTATAATTGCTGACCCAGAGAATAACTTATTTTTTAGTGCCGGCTTGAAATCAAAAATATCAATTGCTATTGCGATCGCCTGATGAGGTAGACAATTATAATCAGCACATGGTGGCTGCAACTGGTGTCATACAGTTTGCAGCCAAACCCTATCCCAATTCTCCCACCAGCGAATCTTTCATTAACTTGGTGCAACTGTGGCTACACACCGAGATGTGAAGATACCCTAGTCATTAAATATTTAAATCCCGTAAGGCTAACCGAATTTGTTCTAAACGTCTGCGGTTAACACCAAGATCCGATTCTCCGACACGGGAGGCAGAACGGATATGAATCACTGACTCATTAGGAGGAAAGTAAAATTCTACATCATCCACAAATTTGAAGATGCGGCTTTTAGAAATGGCATAGATGTAATTTTCTTTTTCTTCTAAAACTTCGGTACGGGGAACAACTTGTAGAACTTGGAGTAAGGTTTTGCGTGCTGTGTCACGATCTACATGATAAGGGATGGGATCAATAGCGTGTTTAGCATCAGCATCTTGACTGACAACACAGTTATCTGTCACCGGACACCCACTCAAATGCCCTAACTGAACTCCTAAGTCAGAATGGTTAGCCCAAGTGGGGGCAGGAAGTAGGAAAATACTAGTTAAAGTTAGGAAGATTACACAAGTAATATTGCACAGTAGTTGTCTTGTCCAAGCCGGTGAGAGACGGAACATAATCGGTTTACTCCTCAAAGTTTGAATACTATGCCATTATTTTCCGTTATTTCCCTTAGCTTTTGCTAGTTGTAGTTCCACCACACACTTGATCATCGGAGTGGATTTAAGACTTAGAATTTTGATACCAAGTTTTCAACCACTGTTTCATTTGATTAATCTCTGTATTTTGACTTTTGATAATTGCTTGCGCCAAATTTTTAATTTCAGGACGCTGGGACTTTTTCAAGGCATCTTTAGCCATAACTACTGCTGCTTCATGATGGGGAATCATCGCATTCATAAAGCGGCGGTCAAATTCTGCATCAGCCGCGCCTAAGTCTATACTCATCATCATGGCTTTGATTTGCTCAGATGACATTGGCATTGTGTGACCCATTTTGGCATCATAAGCCATTGGCTGATCACCTGCTTTGGGATACCAAGTTATTCGCCACTGTTTCATTTCGTTAATTTCTTGCTTCTGGGCTTTGATGATAGCAGTTGCTAGTTGCTTGAGTTCCGGGCGGTTGGATTTTTGCAGCAATTCCTCAGCCATCTCTAACGCCCCTTGATGGTGGGGAATCATTGCGTCTATGAATCGTAAATCATAGTCAGCATCGGCGGGGCCTAAATCCATTGCCATGTTATGATTCATGCCACCATGATTCATGTGTTGGTTATTGCTGGTATTTGTGGTGGTAACATTAGATTCTCGATTTAAGTTTTCGGAATTAGCGGTAGTACAACCTGTCAGCACAACCAAGCTAAAAGCCAAAACACCTGTTTTCCAAGTGAGGAATCCCATAAATATTATTTTCCAAATAGTTTGTCAAGTTGCTGAATGAATGAGAAATTCAACAGCTATGATAGTTCAACTATTCAGCTTGACTAACAAAAATGAAATCAAAATGAAATTGAGTTGATTTATTTATAGTCTAGGGTCTATGGGTTCACTTTCCAAAGCTAGAATCCCGAACACACATTCATGGATACGGCGTAAAGGTGCATGACTAACAAATCTCTCCAATGCTTCCACACCTAAAGCAAATTCACGCATGGCTAGGGAACGCTTCAAAGATAAACCCCGTTGACGCAGGCGTTGTAAATTCTCCACGGCTGAATATTCAGCCCCGTAGATAATTCGCAGATATTCCTGTCCGCGACATTTCACCGCAGGCTGGATAATTCCCCGACTACCTTTAACGATGAATTGCATGGGTTTAACTACCATCAGTAGACCGAAAAGTTTTGCGATCGCCAAAAAATGGTAGTTTACGATACAGTT
>JBODRP010000207.1:0-9941 GCA_050633005.1 Trichormus sp.
TATCCACTGTGGTAGAACTTTCGCTATTTCATTAAACTGTTGTAGTGCTATTGGTAGTAAAATAACCCCCACAATAACTAACAACAAAGAACTCACCAAAAATACTAAACCCACAGCATAGTTACGGTTAATTCCCCGTTGTTGAAGCAGTGAAACAGGATAATTTAAAATAACCCCCAACAAACACGCCAATACAAAAATCGTTACCAAAGGTTGAAAATAGCGAAAAAATCGACCAAGCAGCCAAACATTGAGAAATACCAGAGGAAACAATAAAGTTATAATTAACCATTTAATTAACTGATGAAGCGAAATATTCACCCTCTCATCCTCCCCCAATAACATCCGCGTTCCTCCGCGTTCAAAAATTAACCCTCACTCAAAGCCAAAAATTGCTCATCTGATATCTTCCCACATTGATGTAGAATACCTGTAACTTCCGAAATAGTTAAAACAGCATGACCACGATAACCATTTTCTCTTAATCTTGCTTTCACACCTTGTTCATGATCAATAAAAACCACAATATCCTCAACATTTAACCCAGCAGACTTTAACTTTTCTGCCCCTTCCATCACACTTTTACCACTGATGAGAATATCATCAACAACCGCTACAGTTTCCCCTGCATAAAAATCACCTTCAATTAGCCTACGAGTTCCATGTGCTTTCACCTCTTTACGAGGGAAAATCATGGGACAATCTAGACGTAAAGATAAACCAGTAGCAGTAGGTAAAGAACCATAGGGAATACCAGCCAACCTATCAAAAGTTAAATTTTTCAAAATGGCTTCATACCCACTCAGCACTTGATTAAAAACTTGGGGATTAGAAATGATTTTACGTAAATCAATATAATAAGGAAATATTGCCCCTGATGCTTGGACATAATCACCAAACATAATGCAACCAATATCATAAAGTTGTAAAATTAAATCATGCCAAGGATGCTGCTCAGGAGAAACAATATCTGGTAGCCATACAGCACAGCTAGAAGCATTCTGAATTACCTGATTTCTCATCTCATTAATTTCTGACCGTAAAACCTGAATTTCCTGAGATAAACTTGGTTTAGATAACATATCTTGCGGTACAGGAATTAACAAACCATTACCATTAGTATCCAAACCTGCTGCTAAAATTTCATTTAAATTACTTCCCTCACCCCAAACACTACGCGCCATGATAATTCGTTCAGGTGCAACTGCCCTAATTTGAGATAAAATTTCAGCATTAGTAGTTCCTACCTCTAACCCCAATTGTTCTGGAGTTCCCCAATTTTTTGATTCTTTTACTACCTGTAAATAAAACGGTGCTTCTTTCGTAGGATATTGCTGCAAAGCTTCTGCGCCAGGGTTAGAAGTACAACATAAAATAAACACTGTTTTATCAGGATAAACCAAAAAAGGAGCTACATGATCTTGTCCTGTATAGGGAGTCAGGGTAATTGCATCTACCTGCCATTCTGTAAATACTGTCTTAGCAAAAATAGTGCTAGTATTTAAATCACTATGTTTCGCATCTAAAATAATTGGAATATGATTGGGGATAGCTGCTAAAGTTTTATGCAGCAATTCCATACCACCAACACCCAAGGCTTCATAAAAACCCAATGTTGGCTTATATGCACAGACAAAATCAGCCGTCTCCGCAATAATAAATTCCATCCATTGCCACAAACCACTAATCGTATCCTGAGATTTATAAATATCAGGAAGCATCTCTATATTCGGGTCAAGACCAACAAATAGTAAACTTTGATTTTGGGAAATAATCCTTTGTAATTTATCTGAAAAAATCATATTTTTAGTTAATAGTTATTGGGAATTGGGCATTGGGCATTGGACAATTCAATTTTGGATTGGATTTCAATCTAAAATCTAAAATCCAAAATCTAAAATTCTTTCCCTTATCTCCCCGAAGTTCTGTTCGGAGGAAACCTCCGCTCAGACTTCTCTCCTTGTCTCCCCTGCTCCCCTGCCCCCTGCCCCCTGCCCCCTGCTCCCTACACCCCTACACCCCTACACCCCTAATTATCCTAAATCCCTGCAAACCATTCATAACCCTGATCCTCCCAATAACCCTGAAAAGCTGTTAGATGACTTGTGAGAGTAATTTGAGTTACCCACTTACTCTGTTTATAACCAAGTTTAATTGGTGAAGCTAGGCGTAAAGGCGCACCATTTTCAACTGGTAAAGGTTCACCATTTTTTTGATATGCTAACAATGTTTGAGGATGTAAAACTGAAGCTATATCCCAACTTTCATAGTAACCATCAGCAGATTTAAAATAAGCATAGCTGACATTACTTTTAGGTTGGGCAAGGGCAATAATTTCTCTTAAACGTATACCTCCCCATTGCACGATCGCAGCCCAGCCTTCTACACAAACATGGCGTATAATCATGGAAGTTAAAGGCAGATGATAGATTTCTGCCATACTAAAACTTAAAGGGTTATCAACTTCACCATCAATAATTAAACGATATTTTTCTAGATCAATAATTGGTGTACCACGAAAGCTATTAACTATTAATTGTTCTGGTTGAATTTGGCTAGGTGAAAATTCTGGGACTGGCTGCTGGGGCTTAAATATTAACTTTTCTATTTTTTGATTCAATGGTTCAGAAACTGTACCCACCAAATCTTCAAAAACTGGCGTGCCACAACCACCTAACAAAAAACCCATGCTAGAAATGCCAGAAATCTTTAAAAAATGACGGCGACTTAATTGAGGACGACGTAGACGAATTAAATTCATATTTAATTAGGTAAAATTAGCAATTAACATTTTCTACCAAAACATTGATGCTGTCAGTTCTTCCCCTCCAGCTTTCCGCCCTAAAAATGGGTGAATAATCGCAAATAATACTACCATTGGCACTGAAGCAAAATGCACAATTCGTAAAGCTTCCCAACCTCCAAACATATCAACAATAACAGGAAATTGAGCAGGTTTATACATACCTATCCCCGTCAATAACGCCAGCAGCATAATCGGAATAATAGATGTATACACAATCCGATGCCAAGCATAGAATAAACGCTGAGGATTTTGAGTTTTTTGTAATGCTTTAATATCGTTAACACCAACAAATCGATGTCGCCAGCGTCGAGTAATTAAAACATATATCCCGTACCACAGAAGATTTAGGGAAAATAACCACATCGCCGCAAAATGCCAATGTCTACCACCTGCTAACCAACCCCCTAATGTAAATATAGGGTGTATGTGTAAACCGGCACGTCCACCAAACACAGGGTTAGCGTTGTAAATTTGCAGTCCACTAGTCACCATAACAAACAGGCTAACAATATTGATAGAGTGGAAAATCTTTGCTCCTATTGCTTGGGTTGGTAACTTTCTCATCTTGCGGGGAATAGTTGCAGTCATTGATTTAAATGTTCTAGTTAAACAATTATATTAAAAAATGTGAAGCAAACTTTTCAAATCACATCCTCAGAGGTAATCATCAGCACAAGACAGGCTGAAGAAGAAAATGAAATGTCCTCATTGTGCATCAACTTCATATCGTAAAAACGGTCATCGGAACGGTAAGCAGAATTACCTGTGTAAAAATTGTGGTAAACAATTCTTAGAGTCTGTATTATCTCATGAGCCAGAAAATGAGTTGATGACGGATATTAACGGACATAGTGGAAACTCAGCCGTTCTAGAAAATCAATCTTTGGCAGAAAAAACCACTGTCACACCTACAGCATCTTTTAGCTTAAGCTTATTAGAAGAACTGTTCCAAAATATCTTATCAAATGAGTGTTTAGAATCTCCAATATTCTACCAATTAATCAAGAAATTCCAACCGCCAACAGAAGATAGACCTGATTTTGCAGAAACCGGAATTGCTTTAATACTATTGGATGTAGAAAATCTCAAAATAAACATTGAGCTAGAAACATTTTTAGCCAGTATATGTAAATATCCCCTGAAAGTCAAAATAGCCTTTGCAAACTGGAAAAATCCCAGCATTGGTAAGCAAGATATCGATTTATATGAGCGCGGTTATCAACTTGTTCATGTACCTGATGGAAAAGATGGTGCTGATGCTAAAATGATCACAGTTGGCGCGAATATTTTACATTATTATCCCAATGTCAAAGAAATATTAGTCTGCTCTGGGGATGGCATTTTAAAACACCTGTGCAATGAACTGCTAAACCAGGGTTTAACGGTCTATTGGGTACGCAGACAAGCCCAAATACTACATATAAAAAACTGTAATAACCAGCAATCTATTTTCTATTCTCTCCCCTTAACAATGGAGATTCCTTCCTTGGAAGATGTAGTTCAGAAAATTGAAAATTTAATTAAATCTGAGCAAGCATCTATTGAAAATAAACTTAATAATCTTGTGGCGATCGCTAATCTCTTCCAAGAACGATGTCATCTAGAATTACATCATGATCAGCCAGCAAAAACTGAAAAAACAGAGCCGCTTAGTCAAAATCAAAATACCACTACAACACCCCAAACATCCCAAGAGATTAATTCCCAAAAAGATTTAGAAAAATTACTTTTGGAGATTATCAAAAATTGCTATATTAAGTCGCCTAAAACTAAATTATCTGTATCTAAACTAGGAACAGAATTACAAAAAAAATGTGGTCAATCCCCTAATTCTATTGTCAAAAAGTTAAAACTTGGATCTAGCTTTATGAAGTTTTTACAGTCATCCCCCCTATTTACCTTGAAAGCCAATGGTAAAGAATACGAAGTCACTAAGTCTCAAGATCAGTCTCTGGGATGTGCCACCTCGTAACTAGATGCTGTAACCGAGTGTAAATTATTTTACCGTGTCTCCATAATTCTTGCCCAAGTAAGACTCAAAAATCTAGCAATAACAACAAAATTTACAATTAGATTAACTGTGGTGCTAGATTTTGAGAATATATGAAAATTGATCATGTTCACTTCTATGTAGAAGATGCCAAAGTCTGGCGAGATTGGTTTGTAAACTACCTGGGGTTCACACCCGTAGCTAGTGGTATCCATTCCTTTCACACTTGCACAGAAGCGGTTAAAAGTGGTGTGGTCAAGTTTTTGCTGTCTTCACCTGTACTACCCACCAGTCCAGTAGCTGAATTTTTGCGTCAACACCCCCCTGGCGTAGCGGATATTGCTTTTGCGGTGGAAGATGTAGAAACTGCGATCGCTCATGCACAAAACAATGGTGCTACAGTTTTACAATCCATCGAGGAACGACAAGTAGGTAATTTATGCTATAAGTGCGGCAAAATAGCCGCTTGGGGTGGTTTGACTCACACCTTAATTGAAAGCCCTCCCATCAGCCATCAAACCCCCTCAAACAACATAATTACTGCCATAGATCATATAGTCTTGAATGTCGCCGCAGGTGATTTAGAGCGTGTAGTCAGTTGGTATAAAAAAATTCTCGATTTTCAACCCCGTCAAACCTTTAAAATTCAAACAGATCGCTCTGCCTTGTACAGTCAAGTTATGGTTTCCCGTCAAGGTAGCGTTCAGTTACCCGTGAATGAACCAGCTTCCCCAAATTCCCAAATTCAAGAATTTTTAGATTTTAATCACGGGGCAGGCATTCAACACATCGCTTTGCAAACTACTAATCTTATCAATGCGATCGCCCAATTTCGTCAGCGTGGTTTATCATTACTCTCTGTTCCCCAAGCTTACTACTCCCAGCTGCAAAACCGCCCCGGACTTCCCCTATCTCCTGTAGAATTAACTGCGATCGCTCAACAGGAAATTTTGGTAGATTGGCAGCAAGACTCCCATCAAGGAGTATTGTTACAAATTTTTACTCAGCCCATCTTTGGGCAACCAACCTTTTTCTTTGAATTTATCGAACGTCGTCACCAAGCCCAAGGCTTCGGCGAAGGAAATTTTCGCGCTCTATTTGAAGCCATTGAAAGCGAACAAATTAAACGCGGGACTCTCTCTTAGCCAGTAACTTTTTACCCATGCTCCATCCCCCACTCACCTTGATAAAAATATCATCTTTTTGTAATTCTTATCATTGAGTGAAATTTTCCTCACAGATTCCACAGGCTTTCCACAGGGATTTTCACACTTTTCCACAGATGGTTTACGAGGGTATAGGCTCTTGCAGGCTCACTGGGGATTTTTAATTGCGAGTATGAACAAACTCAACGGACTGAGTTTTGATTAAGAAATGTAACAAAAAATAACTTCAAATGCTGATTATTCCGTTTTATTTGATTTTTTATACCACCGTTTTTAACATTTCGCAGCATTGACAAACCTACCCCCTCTTGTCGCACAATGATGCGACCGGGTTTTATATTTTTTGCAACCGTTGACATCAAAACTTACCTCTGAGGTCAGTGTAGATGTTGCCTAAAACTGCCTCAAGCCAAGCAATAGTTCGTTTTACCTGAACTTACAGAAGGAAAATACCATGAACGCAACAGTTAGTATTTTTACTGAAATCCCCGAAACTCTTCATGAATCACTGCAAACCTACTTAGAAACTCATCCGGATTGGGATCAAAATCGAGTACTGACAGCAGCACTATCATTGTTTTTACTACAAAATGGAGACAGCGATCGCCGTGCTGCCCGTGTTTATTTAGAAACTCTGTTTCATCACTGCTAACCAGAAATCTTTTGACAAAAATTTGGGCATGGTATCCCATGCCCTTAATTAATAAATGGTGATGCTAAAAAATCAATCAAGGGTTAGTTTCTAATTGGGAATGAGTAGGACATTCAAATTTATAACCAACTCCACGTACCGTCTGAATTAATGCAGGTTGGCTAGCATCAACCTCAATTTTCTTGCGAATTTGGCCAATATGCACATCTACAACTCTCTGATCTCCCACATACTCATAGTCCCAAACTTCTTGAATCAGTTCTGCACGTCGCCAAACTCGACCAGGATGACTAGCTAAAAAATGTAACAAATCAAATTCCAAAGCCGTTAAGGGTACAGGCTGGCTATTTAATGTCACCTCTCGCCGTACCGGATCAATCATCAACTTCTCAAATAGCAACCGTTTCTGTTCGGCGGTAGTCACTACCCTCTGTCTTCTCAAAATAGCTGCTACTCTGACTTCAAGTTCCCCTAAGCCAAATGGCTTGGTGAGATAGTCATCAGCACCTTTAGCAAAGCCGCGAATTTTGTCCGTCTCATCTGTACGGCTAGTCAGCATGAGAACAAACACACCATTACGACTTTGCATTTCTTGACAGAGGTTGAACCCAATTACATCTGGCAAATTGACATCAAGAATTACCAAATCTGGGTTAAATTGCTCGAATAAGGACAACGCGGTCTTACCATCCTCAGCAGCTTCTACCTGATAGCTTTGCTTCAACAAAAAGCGTTGGATTAAATTCCGCACCGCCGGGTCGTCGTCAACTACAAGAATCTTGGCAGGAGCCATGACCATCTCTTTACACAAAAATAAATTTATTTAACATTAACAGCAGTATTGCGTAAAACGCAGTTTCCACTGAGGGATGATGTAAGGGGCTACAAGAATCAGAAATTTACTTCCTGATTTTCCATAATGATAGTGCAATTAAGATGCTGGACAAATATACTAGAAAAATTTTGGTAATTATTATTACACTTTAATGAGAGAGCCTGTTATGAGAAACTCAATATGTCCAGCTACTCAATACTAGGCTATTAAGCACAGATCATTGATTGATCCTGGAGACTTCCCTAATATTAATTCAGTGGAGATTTAAAACTTTTCAATTTTAAATCTTTATGTGGATTGATACCACTACTTAGATTAGAGCTATATCATGGCAATGTCCTCAAGTTAGGGTACAGTAGTGAGTCTGAAGCCGTAAAAAATATTTTCATAAAAATTATATTCTTTAGGTATTTCCAGTTCAAATTCTAGGTTAGAGCTAGAATTGGTCAACGACATGAGGGTATACACGGAGTTATAACAATATGTTAAAGTAACTATAGCTAAAATTCCTGGGTCAATCTGACTAACGCGTGCTACTATCCTGGTAGAGCATAAAATTCGGTCGATACATTTGTCTTCGATCAAATTAAAATCTAAAATTGTTATTCTGCAACAAAAAATTGCCTCTGAACTAAGGCTAAAGTATAAACTCCCATGAGCGATCAAAATCCCTACGAAAAACTTGGGGTATCAGAAGATGCTAGCTTCGATGAGATTCAGGACGCTCGCAATCGCCTGATGGAGCAATATAGTGGCGATGCCAAGAGTGTAGAAACCGTTGAGGCAGCTTACGACGCGATTTTAATGGATCGCTTACGGATGCGCCAGGAAGGAAAAATCAAAGTACCAGAACGTATCCGCTTTCCAGAATTGAGGATACAATCTGTTCCCAAAGACAGTCCTACTCCTCGTGAGCAGTCACCTGCATGGCTGCAAAATATTCTAGATCAGCCCACAACGGCAGATGTACTTCTACCCGGTGCTTGGTATGTGGGTTTGAGTGCAATTAGCATTTTTACAGGCAATCAGGTTTTACAGCTGGTCTTAGTGGTTGGGGTAGGAGTTAGTATTTTCTTTCTCAATCGCAAAGAAGGTAGATTTGGCCGAGCCGTTTTGTTTACTCTCATTGGGCTAATCATTGGCTTAATTGCAGGAGGACTAATCGCTGGCTGGTTCTTGCCACAAATACCCTATCTCTCACCTAATCAGTTTTCGACTGTCCTGACATTTATATTGTTGTGGTTGATTAGTAGTTTTTTGCGTTAAGCAAGTTCTCAATTTACCTAAAAACCCCTTCCTATTCAGAAAGGGGTTTTTAGGTTAAATTTTTGATGATGAGGTTGATAGTGTAGATTCGAGGATCAGATTTACAGCAGTATTTAAATCTGGAACAATTAAGTCAGGATGGTAAAGTTCCAATTGCGTGCGATCTCGAATACCAGACTCCACAGCCATAACTTTAATATCATGCTTTTTAGCGGCGGCAATGTCAGCCTCTGTATCCCCTACCATCCAAGTATCGGCTGCTAGTGGTAGTTCTGCTAAAGCCTTAGTCATCAATAAGGGTTTATCTTCAATATCACGAGTTTTGACATAGTCATTGCTCAGGCAATAACAACGATTTTCAGGAAAAAACCGACCTAAATCATACTTTTGGAAGGCATAGTCTAATTCCCGCACTCGACGCATCGTCATCACCGCTAAATCAACACCAGCTTGTTGAAGTTTTAACAATGCTTCTACAGCACCAGGAATGAGGCTGTCATACTCAAAGTAAGGTTCTGTGTGTACTGTTTTGCGTCGCAATTGAGCAAATTGCTGCGCTTGTGTTTCATCTAAACCAGAAGTCAAAGCGATCTGTTTTTCTGGCATCCGCGATCGCTTCATTTGCCAAAATTCTGCTTTGGCCAATTGTCGCACTGGTTGATTCCCATATCGGATTTGTTCTAGGCAAAATAGATATACACGATAGTACCTCTCAGAAACATCCATAATAGGACCGTCGAAGTCGGTAATTAGTCTCAGCATCGGCGGAAGTTCATGTTAATTTTTATTGCAATTATCTTACTCTGTCTAGAGTATGCTAGAAAAATTTTTCTGTAGATTATATACGCCTTAGCTGAGATTACATATACCATTTGACCCCCATCGTGTCTTGAATAGATAGGTGTTGCGTCAAGTTTTGAGGTCATTTGGCATTGATCCCAACACCCTATCAGCAAAAAAAAAGCAGCTTTTTGTACTGATTTTCATGCAAAAAAGCAGCATTTGTGTCAAATGCTGATAAACTACTTAACAATATTGCTGCTCTGTCTGGTAGCTTTAATACTTGTTTGTAAAAGTTACAGTCTGATTGCTTGACTCCTCGGATGTGTTCAAAACTTCCTAGACAAAGCAGTCTAATTCGGCCGGTCTACCTGTGTTCTCTTGGCAGATCAGGTGATATCACCAGATGCCAAAAGTCTCAATGTACCGTGTTTTTTACGTGTCTT
>JBODRP010000208.1:0-9920 GCA_050633005.1 Trichormus sp.
ATTCATCAAATTGGACTAGCACTCAAGTCAGAACTAGAATCTCATGGTGATGCTAGCCGTATTTATATTGAATCCCTGACAAATACCCTTTGTGTTCACCTCCTGAAACAGTATTGTGTGACTAATCACACAAGTCTTCCTTATTCTAAGGATAAAGGTCTATCTGCCTGGAAACTCAGACAAGCCATTGCCTACATTCACGATAACCTCAACCAAGATTTAACTCTGGCAGAGATTGCGGCTGTAGTGGATATGAGTATGTATCATTTTTCACGACTATTCAAACAATCAACAGGCTTTGCACCACATCAGTATGTGATGAATTGCAGAATTGAGCGAGCAAAAAAGCTTTTGGCTCAAAGCAATCAACCTATTGAAAAAATTTGCCAAGAAGTTGGTTTTCAAAGTCAAAGTCACTTCACGAATGTCTTTCGCAAACTTATAGGCCTCACACCCAGAAATTACAGAGAAAAAGTGAAAATTTAACAATTGGGCATGGGGCATTGGGCATTGGGCATATCAATTCAAAATTCAAAATTCAAAATTCAAGAGTTTTTCTGCCTCTGCTCCCCTGCTCCCCTGCCCCCTGCTCCCCTGCTCCCCGTTAATAGTATCCTTTTGGTAAGTACGGCACTTTTGAGTGCGTACTTTTCATTTACTATTGCTATGTTTTAGTATTTATATAGTTGAAACGGGATAAAAAACCTGAGTAACTACAAATAATCAACCATCAAAAAACAAATTTAAAAACTGATAAAAAATATATTTTTTGGTCAGTTAATATAACATGAAAAATCTTTCATTATCTAATCGTTAATTTTGAAATGAGGTAAATTTATGTCTGCTAATACAATTAACTACCTAATTCATGGTCGCAGCGATCGCGGACGTAGTCAAACTGGTTGGCTCGATAGTTATCACAGCTTTTCCTTTAGCAGTTTCTATGATCCCCAGCGCATGGGATTTCGTTCTTTGAGAGTGATTAACGATGACCGCATTGCACCCGGTGCAGGATTTCCTACCCACGGACATCAGGACATGGAAATTTTGACCTATGTGTTATCAGGTGCAGTAGAACACAAAGATAGTTTAGGGACAGGATCAGTGATTCGTCCTGGTGATGTACAAATCATGAGTGCTGGTACTGGTATTCACCATAGCGAATTTAATCACTCCCAAACTGAACCACTCCATCTATTGCAAATCTGGATTTTACCTGAGCAAAAAGGACTCTCACCCAGATATGAACAAAAAGCTTTTTCCTCAGAAGAAAAAAGTGGTCAACTGCGCTTAGTCGCAGCTAAAGATGGACGTGATGGTGCTGTGACTATTCACCAAGATGTAGACATCTACGCCTCTGTTTTAGAACCTGGCGATGTAGTTCATTATCATCTCCAACCGAATCGTTATGGCTGGTTACAAATTGCTCAAGGTGTCGCCACCTTGCATGGAGAAGAATTGAGAGCCGGGGATGGTGTGCAAATCAATGGCGAAGAACAGTTAGAAATTAGTACTAATGTCGGAGGAGAATTTTTACTGTTTGATTTGGCTTAATCATTCCAAAATCCAAAATCCAAAATTGATTGACTCATACCAAGAATAGATGTAAGATTCCCTTAGATAGAAGGGGAGTAGCTACTGGCATCAAATTTCCCAGCCAGTACATCTGAGTCAACATACTGGCGATGAGCCTGGTTCAGATGACAAATAATTAAGATTTGGTAGCGAGACCTTCACTAAGTTCACAAAAACGTGAGCTTGGTGAGGTCTTTTGGCATTCATCAAGCTCACATCACACAGAATTTTTCAGGAGCTTGAGAGAGTGCTAACAGCTTTTACCCAAGGTTTATTACTAATTACAGTTTCAGAATTAGGGGATAAAACATTTTTTATCGCTATGATTTTGGCAATGCGCCATTCACGGCGATTGGTATTTATAGGAGTGGTAGCTGCTTTAGCAGCGATGACAATTCTTTCGGTATTATTTGGACAAGTAGCCTCTCTACTACCAAAAGTTTATACTCATTATGCTGTAATCGTATTGTTCTTTGCCTTTGGTATTAAGTTGTTATACCAAGCTATTAAGATGACTGCGACTGCTGAACAAGCCGAAATGATGGAAGAAATTGAAGAAGCCAAAGCCGCAGTAGAAAAAGCAGAATTGCAGCTACCCAAGCAAAAAAATTCCTTATCGATTGTCATAGAAGCCTTTATCTTGACATTTATGGCAGAATGGGGCGATCGCACCCAAATCGCCACCATAGCCTTAGCGGCGGGTAATAATGCCATTGGTGTCACCATAGGGGCTATTTTAGGTCATGCCATTTGTGCCGCGATCGCGGTCATTGGGGGCAAAATGATCGCTGGACGCATTTCTGAGCGTCAACTCACCTTTGCTGGGGGATGCTTGTTTTTAATTTTTGGCGTTTTTGCTGCCATTGAGGGAGCTTAACAATTCAAAATTCAAAATTCAAAATGAATCAGAGTTGGGGACTGGGGAGACAAGGAAGACAAGGGAAAGAATTTTAGATTTTAGATTGAAATCCAATCCAAAATTTAAAATCCAAAATCCAAAATTGAATTGCCCCCTGCCCCAATTCCTCTTATCCCATGCCCTAAACTTACGGCTTAGGTGTACTTTCAGGAGTGGCTGCGGGTGTTGTGGTAGCTGTAGGGGTAGGTGGGGGTGATGTAGTCGCAGCTTTGTTAATCTCATCTTTGTATTGAGCAGGAGCTAAAGCCAAGGCACTATCAAACAAAGGTTTCGCTTCGGTGACTTTACCCTGTTCCTTCAACAACATCGCCTTAGCCAAAAGTGGGCGAAAATCTTGGGGAGCTTTTTTAATTGCCTGATCAAAAGCAGAAATAGCTTGGGGATAGCGTTTTTGGCTACCGTGAACATTACCCAGTAATACCTGTACAGCCACCACATCTACACTACCAGGCTGGATAGTATTAGCTTGGGCAGCATTAGTTAAAGTTTCTTGCAGCAAACCTACAGCCGCCTCTGGGCGTTGCTGACTTACTAACAAAGTCACCATTCCCTGTAAAGCCTTGATATCCCCTGGTTTGGTGTCTAAAATGGCTCGATAGGCTTGCGCCGCCCCTTCGTTATCACCAATTTGCTGTTTAGCTTGAGCCAACAACACACCATACTCGGACTGCTGGGGATTAAGTTTGGCTAACTTTTCCAAAGGTTGAATCACCCCTTGAATATCGCCTTGTTTTAAGCTTAATAACTGTAGACGCGCTTGTAATAAGCCCTTGAGAGCCGTTTGATTTTCTGGCTCTCGTTGTAAAACCAATTCATAACCTCTGACTTCATCTTGCAACTTGGATATTTGGTTAGAAGTAGCAACATCACCAGTGTTGGTGGGATTGGGGCTTGAGGATGACGTATCATTGAGCGCACTAATAATGGGAACTAAAGAAATACCTACAAAAGTAAGAACTGCCAGTGCTAGAATAATTTGAACTATCCAGCGATTGCGCGGTTGAGACACGATTTCGTCCCCCTCCAAAACTCTGATCTCATTATTATTGACACAAACACAAAAGTTAAAAATTTGAAAAACTGTACGGAATACCGCCAATTCTCTGTGAATTTTATAACAAATGATTATTTGACTGCTAAATTAAGTGATTACTTTAGGAAGAGCCATCATATTAGAAGCTATGATATGCTTCCGAAACTGCGGTAAAGACGCTAAATTACACATTTAGATCATGAATGCCCGATTTAGCGTCTTTACAATTGTATAGAGCGTTCTGTTGTGATTTTGCGAAAAGCCAATATACTTTCATCAAGCACACAAACGCTATTTCTAGCTGCCTTAGTAAAATCCCATTATGGGATGTGTCTCCGCCGCAAGGAGTTTTTATGAATTCCGACCTGATGCCTTCGCCTGATTCCTCCAACTCTTTTGCTTCCAATGAACCTGAAACTCAACCAGAGGCAGCCGCTAAGATTCACATAGCAGCAACCCAGCCCTCTAAAGTTGAGAGTTCACCTGTTAAATCTAATGAAACGGACTCCCATGAGAACCCAGTAGATCGCCAACAACCAATACCGCCCCCTAGTGAACCAATGCAGTACCGTGCCATTGGACTAGTGCGGGGTCGTTATCAAGCTAGTGACGAACATTTTACCCAAGGTATGTTATGTACCTCAGATGGCGTAGAACTCAATGCCGTCTTACTGGGTCGGATTATGAGTCTAGTCAAAAATCATCTAGACCTAGAAAAAGAACATTTGTGGGTAGTTTATCCCCGCACTAGACAAGAAAATGACACCTTACATATTCAAATTGTAGGGGTATGGGAGCCTGAAAGCCTTGCTAAAACATCAATAGCAGAAAATGAAGCTGATTCGGAGTTACAAAAGTTACAATCCGATGAGAGTTTAGTAGATGAGAGTAAAGAAGCTACAAGCCTCCCAGCACCTTCATCTCACATCCCTGATGGCGGGTTCTCCGTCCGTGGGGAGGTGGTTTACCAGTCTTTTGATGAAAAGAGCTTAGTCGTCAAAATTAAGCAAGCTCCACGTAAACCAAACGACAAACCCAAATATTTCAAGTTGAAATTGCGGGGTGTGTTGACAACCAAAGCCGTAGGCAAATTTTGGGACTTTCAAGCCAAGCGAGAAGCTGACGGGTTAGTCATAGAAACAGCAGAAGCGATCGCGGATTTGCCCAAAAAACGCAGACCACCCTTCAAAGGTGGCGGTGGCCCTCGTGGTGCTGGTGGTGGTGGTAGAAGACCATTCCCCCCCAGACGGCCAGGAGAAACTCCACGTCCTGTCAAGAGAGGAAGCGGCGACTCTTCCCCAATTACTAAACCCTTGCCAAAATCGTCTTCATCGAGTTCTACACCTACTCCGAAGCCGATTAAACGGCCAAAACCAACTCAAGAATAGGGGATGGGGCATGGGGCATTGGGCATGGGGCATTGGGCAATTCAATTTTGGATTTTGGATTTTAAATTTTGGATTAGATTTCAATCTAAAATCCCAAATCTAGAATCTAAAATTCTTTGCCTTATCTCCCCTGCTCCCTGCTCCCCTGCTCCCTGCTCCCTGCTCCCCTGCTCCCCTGCTCCCTGCCCCCCTGCCACCCTGCTTTAAAACTCGCGCCAATGATCTTGAGGAAGAAAAGACCTTTCCATTGGAATTGATGCGACTGGTTCAGTGAGGGTAAAGTTGCCGGATTGAATCGATTGTTTTAACTCTATGGCTACTTGTCGAGATAAAAACAAACTAGCTAAAGGAGCAACCCTAACGGTTTTACCCTCAATGGTGATACGCCCGGATTTTAGTTGGGCGTAACTCACCAAACCAAAGGTCGGACGCACTCGCCGGGGAATGGAAAAATCAACTATCGGCGCGACTAAATCTTGATCTTGAACTGCACAGTTTTCTACTACCTGTTCATTTAATAAGGGTATGGGTACACCTACACCCAACATTAACGAAGAACCATAACTTTTAAAGTAACAACCCCTAACCCAACGCGTATCCATTTGTTTGGCATCACCAATTAAGGCTAAAGTCGCAGCCGGGCCGATGGGTGTTTGATTGGCTAATCGCTTTTGTAAAGGAAAATGTTGTGTTCCTTCCCAAGCCACATAACCAACGCCACCACCTAAGAAAATACGCGTACCAATGCCAATAATTTGTAATTTTGGGTCATTTAATAGGGGAGAAACCGCCCCAGGGTTAGAATAAACCGCATTGCCTAAACGGGGTTGTAAAGGGCCAAGATAAGTATGAAGTGGGCGATCGCCTCCATTTACCCCTACAATAAAATTTTGATAAAGATTTCGGGGATTAAATAAATAAAACTGATTTATCGTGTCACGGGTAATAGAAGTTTCAAAACTAGCCCTAGGATAACAATCAGTGACTTGTCCTTGGGCGCGGATATGGACGGGTTTACCTGCAATCAAATCTTCTATAACATGACCACCGCCTCGTTCCCGGACTTCTTCACCATCCATCGTATCCACAACACAGCTAGCACCCAAATATAAATCGACTGCACCAAAACCAGTGTATGCGGGTACACCATCCACCCAACAACGACGAATTTTAATTGGTGGGTCAGTGTGTCCCAGATTAATAATTGCACCACTTGATTCCATTGGTTCAAAAGTGCCAGTGGTGACAATATCAACCTCTTGAGTAACTTTCTTCACACCGACTTCCGCAACCCGTGCTTTTAGTTCCTCAGCCGTTAATACTACCGCTTTTTGGCGGTTAATTTTCTCATTAATTTCTGCAATAGTTCGCATCTTTAATTAACTGAGCAGATTCACACCCTTATTCTAGGAGGAATCATTGCCAGTGCTTGGGATTTCCCGCGTCATCCCAAAGGATGAGCGGGAGTTGGTAGGGGTAGTAAATAATTTATTTACACCGTTGATAGGGCAGAATCAACTAATTTTTTTAATTTCAGGTATGCTTCTGGTGCTGTCAAACAATTGCAATTAGTGTCATCAGGAATACAAAATTCCCAACTATCTGGGTAGTAACGCACCACAAAAGAAGCAATCAGTTTCAATGCTACTGCCTTCCTACCCAATTCTTCGGTTTTTTCTGCTAAGGTAACTTCGTCGTGAAACAAGTACTGACTCATAAAAATAACACCTGCATTTTCTTCTATTACTAGGTGGTCTAGTCAGCATAGCTACTAGTTTATAACTAGAAGCGATCGCGTCTTGAGACTTGAGTTGCTGACGTTGTAATTATCAATACCAAGAGATGATCGAGGGTTTAACTTCTCACCATCACCTTAAATGTTGTTATAAACAGAAAATTTGAGGAACTTGTGAGGAAGACTAGCAATTTCAGAAAATCTTGACTAATGATACCTATTATGTGTGTTATGCCTGGGGCGATCGCTATTTTTTCGCTGCACAACTTAAGAACTAGTCAGTAAATCTTGATTGGGTTGATTTTTGCTCACCAGTGTTCTAGGTAATTGTGACCCCAATACTAAAATCATGATGGTCATATAAAAAATCAAAGCCATCCACAATAAATGATTATTCTGCAAATACCATCCTGTGGCAGCTAGGGGCGTAAAACCTAATCCAAAGGCTAACAAAACGGCGTTACGGATGATAGCACCTTCCTTTAAGCCAATAAAGTAACCTTCTAGCATAAAAGCAACAGCCGTTAATCCTAGAAGCGGTAGTAACCAAATTACATAGTTACTGATGTGTTGATTTACCTCTGTATGACTAGTCAGTAATCCAAATATGGTATCTGGGAAAATCACAGAGCCTACAGCAAAACCGAGGGCAATCAATAAACTGGTAATTACAGAAATCCCTAACAAGGGCAGCATCTTTTCTGTTGTGCCTTTACCCTGAAAGTTCCCCGTCAAGGTTTGAGTTGTCAGTCCTACACCTTGAATAGTGAACTGACTCAGTAGCGCAATTTGTAACAGCAATCCATTTTCAGCCAAGGTGACTGTTCCCATTGTGGCACTGAGGTTAGTAAAGATGGCATAGGTAGAAATTAAAACTAAAAATCGCACCAAAATGTTAGTTTTGAGAACAACGGTATCTTTCAAAGCTGCCCAATCAAACACCTCTTGCAATGCGGCTGATACTTTTCCCCACTGAATACTGAAACAGACTCCCACCAAACCAATCAATAATGCTAAGTACTGACTGAGTGCTGTAGCCAGTCCCGCCCCCATACTTTCCCAACCCCATTTGACAATCATCAAATAATCCAGCACCACATTAGAGCCGTTGCCAATTAAAGATATCAGCAACACCAGACTATTCATTTCTCGCCCGGTAAACCAACCAATTAAGACAAAGTTGAGCAACACAGCCGGAGCAGCCCAAATTCTGGCATAGAAATAGTCACTTCCAGAACTTTCTATTGCTGGTGAACCACTTAAAATCAAAAACCCGAGCTTTTGGATTGGGTATTGCAGTAACAGAATGAGTAACCCAATTCCTAGGGCAATGAAAGCACTCCTCATCCCTACTAACAATATGGTTTTGTGGTCATCCATCCCTACAGCTTGTGCAGTCAGAGCATTAACGCTGGAGCGTAAAAACTTTAATACCCGATAAAGGTAGTCAAAAAGTATAGTAGCGAGGATGACTCCCGCCAAGTGACGGATATCTGCTAAATGACCTAAAAAAGCAATGTCAACAATACCTGCTAAGGGAACCATCATATTGGAAAGCACATTAATGCTTGCCATTTTGTAAAATCTTGGTAAAAAGTCGTACTGGAGTGAGACTGCTGCAAATCTCATAATTTGACCGTAGATGGAATTATGGATGGAAATTGGAACTATTGTAGTTTAGGCTGTAGGCAATCATAAAAGTTTGATGGTGATTTAAAGCCTCTCATCTCTAATTTAGTTGGAATCGGTTCAAAATTGCCAACTATAGATATTCCATACATAAAAAACGCGTATTTCTACCCAGAAATGCGCGTTTTTAAATAAGTCAATATCGTTGATATTACGGACTTCCAGAAAATAAACTATCCAATTTAAGTAATAAGTAATGAGTAATAAGTAATGGGTATTACTCATAACTTATTACTTATTACTCATTTAACTTGTTCAAAACAACTGTCTTTCCCCCTGCCCCCTGCCCCCTTGCCATCAACGTTAGGCGGCAGTTTTTTCTTCCAGGGGAATAAAAGTCTTTTTGGTAGCACCACAAATAGGACATTGCCAATCATCGGGAATAGCTTCAAAGGGTGTACCAGGTGCAATACCAGAATCAGGATCACCAGTTACAGGATCATAAATCATGCTGCATTGTCTGCAAATCCATTTGCGGGTGTTGGGATTGTCACTTGCTACTCTAGTGGCAGGTTGTCCACCGTTAATTACTTCTAAAGCTTCAGTGTAGCGATCGGCGTGGTAATTTTCAATGAATTTTAATAAGCCGAAACGGTGTGCGGCAGCGCGGAAGGTGTCGGCGTGTTCGCTAGATTCTTGAGCTTGTTGGAGAAATTCGGCGGCGGCGGGATGATTGCGATCGCGTTGAGCAGCTGCGGCAAAATCAGGATACATTGTAGTGTATTCGTAAGTTTCGCCTTCAATCGCTAAAGATAAGCAACGAGAGACAATTTCCCGCTTTTGTTCGTCGGTGAGAGCCTGTGGATCTTTGACAACTAGTTCTGGGTGTAGTAACTCAAAATGAGCAAAGGCGTGTTCAGTTTCTTGTTCTGCGGTTTCACGAAACAGTTTGGCTAAATCTTTAAACCCCAGTTTACGAGCCACTTCAGCAAAGAACAGATATTTTCTGTTTGCCATTGATTCACCACCAAAAGCAGCTTCTAAGTTTTGCAGAGTGGTAAAGTTTGAAAGATCCATAATTTTTAGATACCTGACAAGTAATATTTAGAGGTAAAGTTCAGACTCTCAAATAGAGTAAATGAGCTATCAATTGTATAATTTATACTTTTTTATACAAAAATTTTCGCCCATATTTATTTACCCGTTTTATAGAGTGTGACAGGAAAATTCCGGCAGAAAATAGACTTAAATCTATTAATCACTCAACATTTAGGACTGATCTGTGATCGCTTTTGGTTGATGTGCGTACATTACTGACAAAACAAATGCACCTAATAAGTAGGTGCAAGGATTAGGCAATTACAGAATTATTACTACTATGTAAACCCAAGTAAGTAATAACTCAGGAGTTAATCGAGTTTATCTGAATACTGAAGAAAATGTTTCCGTAAACATACTGAACTTTATCATAAAAGTCTTAAAGACAGTGCTGATAAGTGTTTTTACGATTAGGAAATTTTCTTAAGTAACAAATCTTAATTTCGTTATGTATAGGACTGAACATGGATCAGTTGCTACGGTGAGTAACTATCAAGAATTTCTTGGAGAGTAACCCAGTCTCTCAAAATCTTGTCTTTGTTG
>JBODRP010000209.1:0-9850 GCA_050633005.1 Trichormus sp.
CTTTAACAAGAGTTTCAAAAAAAATCTTGGCTGTTTTTTGAGTAAAGCCAATTGTAAATATCTCAATAGAATTACTCATGTTCATTTCCTCTTCTTTCTACATAAGCGATTTCATCACCTTGCAATCTGTAGGCTTCTTTAATAGATGCCTCTTTTGATGGCAAATTATGCGTCGGATTATTAAATGGCATCTCATCAAAAAGAGATAACTGTACTGAAGTCGTTACAAGAGCTAATTTTTTCAATCCATGTTTAGTTAATAATCTATCTTCAAGTTTATGATGTGATTCTAAATCACCATTACTTTTAATATGTTGAATTTCTAAATTATCCTGATCGCGTAAATGTTGGCAAACTAAAATTGCTCGATGACAAACAATCGGGTCTTTCTCTGCACACATAAGGGCGATTTTATAACGTTTTACACCTTTAAGTACACGTTGAATACCCTGCTGGAATACCTCAGTGACAGCAATCTTTTCATATACAGCTTTACCATCAACATAACACTCTGGATTTTCCGGTCTAGCTCCCAATTCTCGTCCTAGAAATTCATAATGAATTTTTGCACTTGAAAGGGCATCTTTAAGCGGTAAGCGGTTAAAATGAGGTAAGTAACGACTATAGGGATGCGATCGCACATCAGCCAGAGCATTTACATTATGTTTGTGCAAAAGCGCGATAAAAGCTTCTATGCTGTGATTTGAATGGCCAATAGTGACTAGTTCCATAACAGAACACCAATTACGGATCTAAATAATCAATAGCATAGCTTTCCCATCGTTTTCAATTCCAACATACCCACAGAATTATCCCACATGGTCTTGAAGTGAACCCAAGGTTATGTAAGAATTGGGGTCTTTGGCATCTGAGGAATTGAGACATGGCGCGTCTAGCACTGCTGAGTGTATCTAACAAAACTGGTTTAATTGACTTAGCCCGTAGCTTGGTGGAAGAATTTGGATTTGATTTAATCAGCAGTGGGGGAACAGCCCAAGCCCTCAAAGATGCGGGTATACCTGTGACAAAAGTTTCTGATTATACAGGTTCACCAGAAATTTTAGGGGGACGGGTGAAAACTCTCCATCCCCGTATTCATGGTGGAATTTTAGCCCGGCGGGATGTACCTGAAGATGTGACAGATTTGGAAAATAACCAAATTCGCCCGATTGATTTGGTGGTGGTGAATCTTTATCCTTTTGAGGCCACGATCACTAAACCAGGGGTAACATTAGCGGAAGCGGTGGAAAATATTGATATTGGTGGCCCAGCAATGTTACGGGCATCATCGAAAAATTTTGCTCATCTGACGGTATTATGTGACCCAGGGCAGTATGACGAGTATTTAGCAGAATTGCGGCAAAATAACGGCGAAGCCTCCCCACAATTCCGGCAAAAGGCAGCTTTAAAAGGATTTTTGCATACAGCAAGTTATGATCAAGCGATCGCTTCCTATCTGGCTGAACAATCTGCTACATCCCTACCGCAACAATATAGTCTCAACGGCACAGAATTACAATCTCTGCGTTACGGTGAGAACCCCCATCAACCTGCGGCTTGGTATCAAAGCGGCACTACCCCCACAGGATGGGCGGCAGCGACGAAATTGCAAGGTAAAGAACTCAGTTACAACAACTTAGTAGATTTAGAAGCTGCCCGTCGGATTATTACCGAATTTCCTGATACACCAGCCGTTACCATTATTAAACATACCAATCCTTGCGGTACAGCATTAGGCAATACCTTAGTAGAAGCTTACCAAAAAGCTTTTAATGCTGATTCTACCTCTGCGTTTGGGGGAATTGTTGCCCTCAACCGTACCATAGATGCAGCCACAGCTAGCGAACTCACAAAAACATTTTTAGAATGTATAGTTGCACCTGATTGTGATGCAGAGGCGCAAAAAATCCTCTCTAAAAAATCCAATGTGCGGGTTTTGACTTTAGCAGATTTGAGCAGTGGCCCTAAAACTCTAGTCAAACAAATTGCCGGTGGTTTCTTAGTGCAAACTGCCGATGACTTGATTGCAGATACAAGTAAATGGGAAATTGTCACCGAACGTCAACCCACACCAGACGAATTAGGAGAAATGTTGTTTGCTTGGAAAGTTTGCAAACACGTTAAATCTAATGCCATTGTAATCACAAGCGATCGCACTACTCTAGGTGTAGGTGCGGGGCAAATGAA
Organism: Trichormus sp.; assembly: GCA_050633005.1. Lineage (GTDB taxonomy): Bacteria > Cyanobacteriota > Cyanobacteriia > Cyanobacteriales > Nostocaceae > Trichormus. Next base: position 2,188 of record JBODRP010000209.1, read on the forward strand.
CCGCGTGGGTTCAACCAAAATCGCCCTAGAACAAGCAGGAGAAAAAGCCCAAGGCGCAATTCTCGCCAGTGATGGATTTTTCCCCTTTGATGATTCTGTCAGAACAGCCGCCGCCGCCGGTATCACTGCCATTGTACAACCAGGAGGAAGCTTACGTGACCAAGATTCTATTAAAGCCGCTAATGAATTGGGTTTGGTAATGGTATTGACTGGTGTACGTCACTTTTTACACTAAGCATGGGGCATAGGGTATTGGGCATGGGGGTAAATATTTCCTACCTTGTCTCCCTTGTCTCCCTTGTCTCCCTCACCTTGTCCACTTTATTGATCGAGCGTAAAACCCCATCCCAAGAGTGGGTGGTGATGTAAGCGAGCCGGGGAATCTGGTAAAATAAGACTATCTACTTGAGACATGACATTTCTTAGGTACAACACCAGTTGTTGGATAAGAAAAAGTGGTTTGTCTGTGACGGTAGAAATAATTGAATCTGTATTCACTAAAGTGAAATGGATTCAACTTCTTCTCCCTAAAAACAGTTCGGCTGTGCCGGGGAGACAGGGTACAGTCAATTACCCGTATGTTTCGACCGATTTTTCGGTTAGTTACAAGCCACATCCCCTTGTGAGTGGGGCAGTTGACAAAGTGTCACTTATAACACTAGCTTTTATATCAACGCAGTGCTATTCTCTAGGGGTGTGTGAGGAGCAAGTTGAAAATTAAGAGTGCTTGGAGTGGAAACACGGTAACACTTCCAAGCACTTTTTAATGTTCACCACCAATCAGCTAATTCTAAACCGCTACCCCCTGCCTGTAGTTATACCAATTCGTAATTCGTAATTCGTAATTCGTAATTATGAAAGTCCCGCAAAATCTGAGTTTCAGGGTTTCAATGTGTTACCAAATTTTAAAGAATTGGTAATATACCAATTGAATTTTGAATTTTGAATTTTGAATTTTGAATTGATATCACAACCACGCCCTGTCATATTGTATTGGCCAATGTTTCTCATAGCCTAGTTGTTTAGCGGCTAAGTGCGGCCAGTAGGGATTGCGGAGTAGTTCACGTCCTAAAAGTACCATGTCGGCTACACCATCACGAACGATTTTATCTGCTTGTTCGGGTGAGGTGATTAAGCCAACTGCACCGGTGGGGATGTTGGCGGCTTGACGAATACGTTGGGCAAATTGAGTCTGATATCCGGGTTTGACGGGAATGTTGATGCCGGGTATGATTGCTCCTGAAGAACAATCGATCAAGTCTACACCCAAAGATTTTAGTTCTTGACTTAGGGTAACACTTTGTTCAATATCCCAACCTTTATCTACCCAATCTGTGGCAGAAATGCGGACAAATAAAGGGTGTGTTTGTGGCCAGATTTCTCGCACGGCTGTGACGACTTCTCGCAAGAGGCGAGTACGGTTTTCAAAGCTACCTCCGTAATTGTCTTGGCGTTGGTTGACTAGGGGTGAGAGAAATTGATGTAATAGATAGCCGTGAGCTGCATGAATTTCTATAACTTTGAAACCAGCTTGTAGGGAACGTTGCGTAGCTTCAACAAAGGCTTGAATAACTTGTTTAATTCCTTGTAAACTTAAGGCTTCGGGTATGGGACTATCTTTGCTAAATGCGATCGCACTACTCGAAACTAATGGCCGCCAACCTTCTTGAGATTCATCTAATACTTTTCCGCCGCGACTCGGTTTAGCAGTACTAGCTTTTCTCCCTGCATGGGCTAATTGAATCCCAGCTACAGCCCCAAAATTATGTATCAATCCCACAATTTTCGCTAAGTATTCTATATGATCATCTGACCAAATTCCCAAATCTTGAGGACTAATTCGGCCACGAGGTTCTACAGCCGCCGCTTCTGTAATAATTAAACCTGCACCACCCACCGCACGAGATACTAAATGAACCAAGTGCCAGTCGTTAGCAAATCCATTGGTGCTGGAATATTGACACATGGGTGACATGGCGATGCGGTTGCGAAAGGTGACTTCACGAAGTTTGAACGGTTCAAATAGGTGTGCCATTGATACTAATTCCGTCTCTGGTTTGGTGAAAAATTAGGAATGGAATTGTTGGTGTTACACCGCAGGCATTGATATTTACAGCACTTTTGAAGTAAGTCAGGTACAGCATGAGTAATAAGTAATAAGTAATAAGTAATAAGTAAATTTCTTACTCATTATTCATTATTCATTATTCATTACTTTTTTCAATCAGTTGCTGTACCTCATCAACATCGAATCTGCTGTAGTTAGTCATTACTTAAAAATTACTCTCCCCCCTGTCTACCTTGTCTACCTTGTCTACCTTGTCTACCTTGTCTCCCCTGTCTCCCCTATGCTCCCTGACTTCTTCTACTACCACCAGAGTATTTTGGTGATGACATTCCCAAATATCTCGGTTTTCTTGTTCTTGATTTATTAGTAAGTATAAATTCTGTGGTAATTGGGGATTTTCACAAATTCCATATATTGCCGCCGATAACATTTCTCTTTCAATGTGTCCAAAAAACATAGCTACAACCTCCCTTGCTAAACAATGCTGACTTTTTTCTCGGAAATTTGCTGGCAATTAAAACGCTTTTTAATATTCAATTAATATAGATTTCAGTTAAAAAATGTTATTTAGACAGCATTAGTGTCTAAATCTAAAACAGAATTGTGATGAGTTATCCTTTATATTACAACCTGATTTTACTGTTGATAGCATTAAGAACAATCACAATTTTCAATATTTAATAAAAAAATGTCCAAAATGTAGGGTGCGTCAGTATAAATAAGTTCTGGGGATAGTTATACCAATTATCTATGAAGTTGCGCCAAATCGCCAAATAAATGATGTAGAGACGTTGCATGCAACGTCTCTACAGTACAAAATAAAGTGCATTTTCATCAAGAAACGGTATTAGGTTTTCTGAAACTGACGCACCCTACTAACCTGTTCCGTGTTCTAAAAGACTTGTTCAGTAAGCCCTAAATAAAAAATAAAGGACAAGAGTATAATTCTTGTCCTCAATAATCAAAATAGCAAATGGTGTGTCGAATACGTAAGATGCGCCTGATGATGTCAAAATTGCGTGGTCGTGTTTTCATAAAATGATCAGCGACCAATACCGATGTATTGATCATCGGCTTGCTTTCCAGAAGGAAAAGCTGTTACATCAAATAAATATACCTCATCATAGTCATAATTGCGAAACCAAACCCCACTTTCTCTGAAAAAGATGCTTCTTGATCCCGTAGATATTAGCGATCGCCTGCTTGTGACAATCCTTTAGAATGGAAATAAACTACTGAAATATCAGGAACACAGGGGTATAGGGGTGTAGGGGTGTAGGGGTGTAGGGGTGTAGGGGAAGAAAAAAGTTTTCCTTTTATATTTGGCTGAGGTGCAGTCGCGCTAGTCAGAGGCTTAAAGGTTTTCGGGTGGTGTGGGTAAGTGCTGCGACGAGGATTAACTGGCACTTTTATCCTAAATCTGATGAAATAGTGGGTTATGAGGGAATACTAACATTAGCTCATCAGCTATACACATCTTTGAGGCGTAGCAGTTATGTCAGAAATCAACATCAGTCAATCTGTAGCTCATTCCTTAGCCAGATATCGTAACCATTTGGAATTTAACGGATATCATGTTGAGGAAGATGACGAATTACTGTTTTGTCGTCATCCTAGAAAGCATAATTTAATGATTAGAAATATTGATGGTAGAGGAGTATTAATCAGAACAATTTATTCTTGTGAAGCAGAGATTAAAAGAATACATCTTTTAGACTATGTCAACGAACTAAATTCAGAATTTATCTTCATGAAAGCCTATATTTATGGAGAGGAAAATGATTTATTTCTAGAAACATTTTCTGAAGGCGAATATGATAGAACCAATTTTTCTATTATGTTAGAAAATATTGAATACGATATGGAAGTACTGATTAACCACAAGTTAACCAAAGATTATTTACAATAAAATTATCACCATAATTTAGTGCAGAATGGTGAAGAGTTAACGGTGATCATGTGAACTGCTGGATATAATTCCCCAGCATACGCTATCAGGACTGATAACTGATTCAACACCATTCTAATTTTCATGTCGTAGGTGGTTGGTAGTGATAGAGCCAATCTTGAAACTCATCATCGTTGAAGTGCGATCGCGTAGTGTTTTCTTGAGAGACTCCCTCAAGATTATAGTACCGCATTTCGCCTATGGCACTCCGGGCTTGAATGATACTTGTACGTTGGATGCGCCTTTGTTCATAGTTAGTTAAAGCCTCTGTCAAACTTGTGGCTTGAGATAAACACCCTTGCAATTCGCAGACATCTTCAAAGGTGCTATTTGCTCCCTGTCCTATAGCTGGGGCCATTGGGTGTGCAGCATCACCTAATAGTGTAACTCTGCCTTTGCTCCAATAAGTTAACGGGGGGCGATCGCAAATTCCCCCTTCCCAAATTTGTCCGGCTGGTGTCGCTTCTACCACAGTACGGAAGGAATCATCCCACCCTGTTAATTCATCGAGAATGCGCGCTTTCACTGCTTCTGGACTCTGGGAAAGCTGATAATCTGGTGTAAATTTACGACTAATCCAACTCGTGTAACCTTCTCCCACGTTGAGAAGATACATAAATTGTTGATTACCTTTGACAAATACTAAGTCATAGGCATTAAATAATTCATGGTGATATTTAATTACAGCACGCCAACACATACTGCCAAGATAATTTAGCTTACCTTCGTTACATAAATGTTCTCTGACGGTGGAATGTAGTCCGTCTGCGCCAATCAATAAATCTGCATATACTGTTTTGCCATTTTCAAAATAGATTTCTACACCTTGTTCATCTTGTTCAAACCCAACGCAACGATGATTGAGGTGAATAATTTCTGATGGTAATCTCGCAGCTAAGGCTTGTTGTAATCGCCACCACCAAACCGTTAATAATGGCTGTCCGTATTTTTCTAAGAAAGTGCTGGAGTTAGTTCTGATGGTTTCTCCCGTAATACTTTTGAGAATTGTCTGGTGAACTGGACAGCCGGACTTGGTAAGAGTGCTAATAATTCCTGGTGATATGGTTTCCAAACAATTCAAACCATTAGGCGCAAGTCCCAAACCAGTCCCAGCCGGACGGAAATCTTGAGCCTTCTCATATACTTGCACATCTAGACCAAGATGGGAAAGAGCGATCGCCACAGCTAAACCACCAGGGCCAGCACCAATAATTGCTACTTTTTGTACTAATAATTTTGGATTGATCATCTTTATTATAAGATACTATGTTGAAAACTTTAGCTAAAAGTTCTACCAAAATTCATCTACAAAAGAGAGAGAATTTCATTACACATGAACGAAAAAATTATATCCCCAATTAGTCATAAATTAGTAGAAGAAGATATAAAAATATATCCATCAGCAGAGGTAGAAATTTCCTTAAATGTGAATCATCACTCATACGTAATCAGCTTAGAACCGCGTGTAACTTTACTGGATGCACTGCGAGAAAAGCTAGGTTTAATGGGGACAAAAAAAGTGTGCGATCGCGGTGAATGTGGTGCTTGTACAGTCTTGGTAAATGGTCGGCGGATTAACTCTTGTATGACCTTAGCTATTATGCACACAAACAACGAAATTACGACTATAGAGGGATTAGCTCAAGATGGGGAACTTCACCCCATGCAAACAGCTTTTATTAATCATGATGCCTTTCAATGTGGTTACTGTACCTCTGGTCAAATAGTCTCAGCCGTAGGGATGATTGCCGAACACATACCCCAATCAGAAACAGAAATCCGTGAAAAAATGAGTGGTAATCTGTGCCGATGTGGTGCTTACCCGAATATTGTTGCAGCGATTCAAGAAGTGATAGAGGGAATAGAAGATGCAGCCATTTAGTTATGCCAAAGTAGTCAATAAAGACCAGGCAATCAAGACATTAACACAAGACAAAACTGCGGCATTTATAGCAGGTGGCACAGACTTATTAGGATTAATCAAAGATAGAGTAAAAACTGTCAATCAACTAATTGATATTAACAGTTTACCATTAGCTGATATTGAAATTTCCGCCACAGGAGTTCGTATTGGGGCATTGTGTCGGCTAACGGATGTGGCTTTGCATCCTCATATTCAAGAAAACTATCCAGTAATTACCCAAGCCATCAATCAAAGTGCATCACCACAATTAAGAAACATGGCGACAGTAGGCGGTAACTTACTGCAAAAAGTCCGTTGTCCCTACTTTCGTGATCCAGCTTTCCCCTGTAATAAACGTACCCCAAATATAGGTTGTTCTGCCATTAAAGGCTACAATCGGATGCACGCCATTTTCGGCACAAGTGAACATTGTATAGCCGTCCATCCGTCAGATTTAGCAGTAGCTTTCACAGCATTAGATGCTGTAATTTATCTTCAAAGTACCGAACAAGAACGCCGAATTTCTATACACGATTTTTACTTATTACCGGGAGAAACACCACACAAAGAAACACTATTACAACCAGGAGAATTAATTGTAGCAGTGGAAATCCCCAAAACCAATTGCAGTAACAAATCCCAATATTTAAAAGTCAGAGATAGAGCAGCGTATGAATTTGCTTTAGCATCTGTAGCCATTGCCATAGACACAGAAGACAACACAATTAAAACCGCAAAAATAGCCTTGGGTGGAGTAGCCACAAAACCCTGGCGACTGTGGGAAATAGAAGAATTTCTCCAAAATCAACCCCTCAATGCCAACACATTCACCACCGCCACAGAACTAGCAACCAAAACAGCAAAACCGCAACAACACAATCAATTCAAAATTGAACTAGTCAAACGTATTTTAATTCGCGCACTCAACAACAATTAAACTTACCATTCTTGAAAACTTTGCGTCTTTGCGCCTACCCTGCGGGAACGCCTGGCGGCGAATGCGCGAAACAAAAATTATCTTCATCACCCAGCGAAAATATGAAAATAATCGGTAAACCCCTAAACCGCGTAGACGGCGAATTAAAAGTAACCGGAAAAGCCCAATACACAGCCGACTTCCCCATAGAAAAACTAACATACGGAGCGATATTGCAAAGCGCGATCGCTAAAGGTAAAATCATCACCATAGACACCACCACAGCTAAAAATTCCCCTGGTGTCATAGACATTATCACCTATCATCAAACCCCCAACTTAATCAAAGTTCCTTTCTTTTCTGCCCCAACAAATGCACCAGAAAAAGATGATAATATTTATTATTATGGGCAACCCTTGGGTATTGTAGTAGCCGCCACCTTAGAACAAGCCGAATACGCCGCATCCCAAGTAAACATCACCTACGAATCAGCACAGCCAACCGTGACAATGGCGCAAGCTACACCAGAAATATTTGAGCCAGAATCCATCTTTTTTGGCATTATGCCCGGAAAAATCACCAGAGGCGATATTGAACTAGGTCAAACACAAGCAGATATTGTAATGGAACAGGTGTACACCACACCCATAGAACATCACAATCCCCTAGAAACTTCCGCTACCATCGCCATTTGGGAAGGGGATAAGTTAACTATATATGAAACCACTCAAGGTATTTCCGGCACACAAAGCAACCTTGCTAAAGGGCTAAATCTTCCCCAGGAAAATGTCCGCGTTATCTCCAAATATTTAGGCGGGGGATTTGGTT
>JBODRP010000210.1:0-9839 GCA_050633005.1 Trichormus sp.
ACCAGAAAAAATGGGAATTAGCTCTTGCTGATTTCAACAAAGCCATTGCGATTAATCCTCAGGATGCTGATTTTTACATCAGTCGGGGGAATGTTTACTATGACCAGAAAAAATGGGAATTAGCTCTTGCTGATTACAACAAAGGCATTGCGATTAATCCTCAGATTGCTCAAGCTTACCACAATCGGGGTCTTCTTTACTCTGAAACAAAGGACAAACAAAAAGCCATTGAAGATTTACAGCAAGCAGCGAAACTTTATTACTCGCAAAATAATAATGCTGCTTATCAAGACGTTATGAATATTTTAAAAGATTTACAAAGATAATTATTAATTTCTAGTTTACCTAAGTAAGTCGGCGAGAAAAAAACAAACTACATTAAGTAATGTAAAATTTAATTGAATTAGCTTGTAGTAAGGGCTTTAGCCCTTAAGAGAGGACTAAAGTCCCTACTACAAACCTTGAATTATTCACGCCGTTCTACTTACATTGCATTGAGCGACAGCAAAACCCAACGTCAAAATTTGGCAGATGCCTAAGTAGCGATGCAATTTTAAATTTTGTCTATTTTAACCCAGACTTGTATAGGAATTACGCAAGTGTCACAATCGATAGTTGGTGCGTGACGCTATATGTCTGATAACTACGTTCAAATACTCTTGCAGCGTCACACACCCTACATAAAAAGATGCCAGTTGCGTAAGTTCTATTGTATTTTATGATTTTCCAGTAATCTCATTAGGCATAGAATCAATTACATTTTGATAAACTTCTATAGCCAATTTATAACCTTTTTTTAATCCTCCGGGTGTAGGAAGAAAATCTTCCATCTAAACTTATATCTTGCACCATTCTCAACAAGCCCTAAAAAGCCCTAAAAAACCGGGTTTCTGAACGAAAGATTAAGGTTTTAAGCTGAGTAATTTGCAAGAAACCCGGTTTTTAACCGAGGTGCAAGAGTATTATACTTGTAGACGTTAACGATCAGGTAGAATCAAAATACTCCCAGATCAAGAAATTAAGTTATGTCAGCGAAGGATAAATTTCACGATATTGTGAAATTAGCTTTAGAGAAAGATGGCTGGAATATCACAAACGACCCTCTGTATATTGATTTTGGTCAAGTTCAGATGCGTATTGATTTGGGAGCAGAGAAGTTACTCGCAGCAGAAAAGGAAGGAGAAAAAATCGCTGTTGAAATCAAAAGTTTTCTAAATCCATCAGCTATCACGGATTTTCATCTTGCTCTCGGACAATTCCTTAATTATCGTACTGCTCTGAGAGAGAAAGAACCAGATCGTCACCTATATTTAGCTGTTGATATAGAAACTTATAATGATTTTTTTACACTTCAATTTATACAAATTCAAATTCAAGAATTTCAATTAAAGCTAGTGATTTACGATACTGAAAATGAGGAGATCGTAAGATGGATAAGTTAGAAAAATATAGGGAATACATTCAACAACTTTTGACAAAATATGGTAGTTATAAACCTTCTTATGGTGATGTAGAAGTAGAACAAATATTTGATACTGTACGTGACCATTATCAAATTGTTCATGTAGGTTGGGAAAATAAACGTCGTGTTTATGGTTGTTCAATACACATTGATATCAAAAATGAAAAAATTTGGATTCAATGGAATGGAACTGAGATAAATATTGCGGAAGAATTAGTTGCGATGGGTGTTCCCAAACAAGATATTGTCATAGGATTTCATTCACCTTATAAAAGACAATTTACAGATTTTGCGGTGGGTTAATTCACATTTTGCACCTCGGTTAAAAACCGGGTTTCTTGCAAATTACTCAGCTTAAAACCTTAATCTTTCGTTCAGAAACCCGGTTTTTTAGGAATTTTTTGAATTGCGATCGCTTTACAGTACAGGTTAAATTACATAATTTTATTCGGCTTTAATTTCAAATGAATTAATCATTTCCTCCACAACTTCTAAATACTTATTATATTCTTTCTCTTCTGCTGTATATGTGATAAAGTAAGCCTTACCATTGCTGACTGTACCGATTTCCATTGCTTGCAGCTTACATTCTCCATCTTGGCGAGTATAAGTTAATTTGTAAGCAGGAAATTTTGATAATGTTGTTGATGGTTGAGAAGTATCCGTAACTTGTTGATTAGGATTATTTTTTTGAATTTGTTTTAACGCATTTGTTTTAAATTCATATAGAGATAACAATAGTTCATGCTTATTGATCACGACTTCTAAAAGACAGTTATTTTTTTGATTCTGAGTTTTTGGGACAAATCTAATCACCTCACCTTCACTATCTCCCCCAGGAGGTTTAATTAGTTGCCAGTCAGTTGAAGGATATTTAATTGTAATGCCAGTATTTACGCCATCATAAGTTGTAAATATAGGTTTTGGTTTATTCAATTGAGAGTGAATCCAGAAAATTATAGGTGTAATTAATACTAATAAACCCGCACCAAACCATAATTTTTTCGGTGCGGACTTACGAGATAAAGTTTTTATAGCCTGCAATACTTCATTAACTGATTGATAACGCTGACGGTAGTCATAGCGCACCATTTTATCAATGATATTTGCTAGTTTAGAACTAACTTGAGCATGATTGCGCCAGATGATTTCACCTGTTTTTGAATCTGTGGAAAAACCTCCAGGGTAGGGATTTATGCCGGTTAAAGCTTGGATGGCGATAATTCCTACTGCATAAATATCACTCTGGAAAGTCGGTTTACCATTGGTTTGTTCACTGGGTATATAGCCGTGAGTACCAATAGCAACAGTCAAACTTGTTTGTCCTTGAGCATTAACAAACTGAGTGGTAACTTCTTTAACTGCACCAAAATCAATTAAAACAATTTTGCCATCAGATTTGCGGCGGCGAATATTTGAGGGTTTGAGATCCCGATGAATTAATTTCTGTTCATGGACAAAATTTAAGACTTCTAAAATATCTTGTAAAAGTTGAATTACTATCGGTTCACTGAGTTTTTGACCTGAGATTAATTCTTGCGCTAGGTCGTGACCTTCTATATATTCTTGTACTATATAAAATTGTTGGTTTTCTTCAAAGAATGCCAAAAGTCGGGGAATCTGGTCATGATTTCCTAACCTTTCTAGTTTTTCTGCTTCGGTGTCAAACAATCTTTTAGCATTTGTCAAAGTATATAAACTGACAGACATTGGTTTGAACTGCTTGACGATACACTGAGGATTCCCTGGTCTTCCTGTGTCAATGGCTGTGTAGGTAATGCCAAATCCACCTTGACCAAGTTGTGCTGTAATTTGGTAGCGTCCACCGAGAATTTGACCTATCATCCCAGTCACCAATGTTTTCTAAAAGTTTTATACCATATATGGGCATGGGGAATTAAGGCAGGTTGTTGACTGGTGAACGAAATTAAATGAGTAATGAGTAATGAGTAATGAGTAATGAGTAATGAGTAATGAGTAATGAGTGATGAGTAATGAGTAATGAGTGATCAGTGATGAGTCATGAGTGATGAGTAATACTAAAAAACGCGAAAAATGGCTTTTCTTAGTGCAAATTTTACTCAACTCGGAAAGGAAAGGATTGTGTATGAATTTTTCACCCCTGAAAAGGTACAAAGTCAAAACCATAGAATTAAGGTGTTTATGGCTTTTGGGAATTTATTAAGATGTTAGGTCAATGTCTTCTTGGTATTTTATGAGTAATTTGGGAATGTAATCATACCCATCTACGCCGATGATGGCTATTATTTTGGGGCGGTGTTGTTGTAGTAAGTTTTGGAAATTTTCTACCCCGATTTGTCCTTGTAAAATTATTAATAACCTTGCTGGTTGTCGCCATTCGTTTGAGGCTATTTGTTCTAAGAGATACATTCCTAGAGAACCAGTGTAAACGGCTTTTTCAAAATTTTGTAGTTGATAATAAGCTTCAGCTAGATTAGCTAAATTTCTGCCTTGTAGATATAAATCACCGGAAATTTGGGCTGTTTTAAAGCCTTCTTCTAGATATTTAATGGCGTTTTGTGGTTCTTGAATTACTAAATATGCTATGCCTAAACTACTTAAACATAGGGCTTTACTTTGAATATCGCCTAGTTTTTCTGTTAATTTTAATCCTTGTTGTAAATAGTTAATTGCCATTTCATAGGTTTCTGGTTCGGCTTGTTCCAGTTGTTGCGCTTGCATAACTTCGCTATAACCTAAGTTAACTAGGGCGTTGGCTTCTCCTGTTCTGTCGCCTGCTTGTCTACTTAACATTAAGGCTCTTTGACTATTATTAATGGCTTCAGGATAATTCTGCTCTTGTACGTAAGTCCGGCTGAGGTGATTAAGATTGGCAATTTCACAGGGGCGATCGCCTGCGTTTCTGGCAATTTCTAATGCTTGCTCATGAAAATGTATAGAACGCTGATATTGACCTAAACCACGCTGAGAATATCCTAATAGTGTTAAAATTCGCGCTTTTTCCTGGGTTCGCTCTACTTTGCGTAAGGGTTCATCTAAATAATCTAGAGCGTCGCGTAAATAACTACCAGAAAAGGAAGCGAAAATCCCACCATATAGGGGAAAATAGGAACGTTGAGCGAAGGTGCGTAAAATTTGGAGCATGATTTGTGATGCGCCATTACTGTACACTGTCTGACTTTGGAAACCACTTGCCAACTGACTCCAAATGACGGCAAAGGTTAAAAAAGTAGAAATCGACAGTTTTGAACCCGCTTGAATGTTGTATGGTTGTTGGTCAAACCAACTTACTAAACCCCGTTGTAAATACTGCAAAATTAAGGCTATTTCTACCCAATCACTCAAGCTAATAGTGCTGTGTTGTTGAGCAAAAGGAATGGCAGATTGTTCTACCGCTAAGGTGCGTAATAATCTTTGCGGTAACTCACTATTCACTTTTTTCGCCCAAGTAGCCCAAGGGCCAGTTTCTCCCGGTACACCGCCAAAACCCAAAGCTTGATTCTGCTCATACATCCAGCTAACTAAATGTTCTTGTAACCTTTGCCAAGCTGTTAACCCACGGGTAATTCCCTGGGATATCTGCGCTATATCTTCACTAAACTGGGCAAATTGTTGTAATGATTTAGATAGTTGCTGTAATTGGGCTGTATTGAGTGGATCTTTGAGGTTGGGATCAATGAGACGTAAAAATGTGGCTAGACGTTCATCTGTGGCTGCTGTAGTAATTTGTTGAGATGCAGATGCGATCGCTTCCGTGGCTTTATTTTGTTCTCTATATCTTTGCCATTGCGTTTGAATTGTCTTAATTGCCCTTAAACTCCGGTTAGCCTTAGCTTTTTTCGCTTCATCTGGTTCGCTATCTACCTGAGTTTGGATAGTATTGAGGCGATCGCTCAAACCTAACTCAAAGATTTCTCCCGTACCTGCTAAGATATTTTTTTGCAGCATTTGATACACCATCTCCACAGAGCTAATTTTCCCTTGGAGGGTGAGTTGAACAATTTCATCAATCAGGGCGAGATAGCGATCGCGCAATGGCAATGAGTCAGACACTTTAGTTAATAGAGAACTTCACGTCACTTCCCATTTTAGTGTGAGGTGAGGTACTGATCCCAATTCTATATAAAAGATGCGCCGCATTATTTTGGGATATAGCGACTCATCTTGAGAAAATCTCCGTGTACCTCTGCGCTGAACTTTGCGTACCTCTGCGTTGAAAAAGCAAATATTTGGCACTAATCAAATCTTCTCATCAATTGCAATAAGATAGCCTCCAGTCTCTCTAATGCAGCATTTGTAGTTCTTTGGTTTTCTTCCACATTGCGTTGATGTTGCTCAAAATTACGCAGGTGCTGCTCAAAATTACGACTGAGGGTTTCTGTTGTATCCCGCAACTCCAATACCACATCATCTAAAACCGCACTACGGGCTAGAACACTGCTAGCTGTACTGATCAAAGAATCTAGTTGTTGCTGACTATTAGCTTGCTGTTCGGCAACACGCTCTAATAATGCCTCGATTCTGTCAAGTCTACTAGATTGTTCTGGTATGTTTGTCATGCCGTCTTTTCCTTATCTTGTCTCACTTCATCTAGAATTGATTGTTTTTCCCTAGCCCAATGAGTAATCATTTCTTCAAATCATGCCCAATTGGGATAGTGGTTTCCCAAGGACGGATAAATCATTAGTTAGCTAGTTCTACCCAGTCCCCAGTCCCCAGTCCCCAGTCTCCAATCCCTCACCTTACCAACTGTGCGGCAGAATTAAAGAACTGACGACATAATCCTTTAGTAATTAAAACTGTGGTGAGTAAATTGGCGAAAGCCACCATAAAAATAATCAAAATCTCATAGGATACAGCCTCTAGTGGTGTAATCCCTGCTAGTAACTGTCCCGTGGTGATTCCGGGGATTGCTACCATACCTACCAAAATCATCTGGTTGATTGTCGGTAGTAAGGCGGCGCGGATGGCTTCTTTGCGGTATTGGTTGGTGGCTTGTTCGGGGGTAGCACCTAAACTTAAATGGGTTTCGATTTCGTTGGGAAAGGTGTTCATACTATTAACTAGACGTTCCCCAGCGATCGCAGCTGCATTCATCCCATTTCCTAAAATAATCCCCGCCAGGGGAATAATATAACGCGGTTCGTACCACTTATCTGGTTGAATGATTAAGAAGTTGGTGTAAACCAGTGTCATCAAGGTACTAACAAAAATTGCACCCCAAACCAAAGGCAATACACCAGGAATCTTTTGACTGATGCGATTTCGTGCGACAATCGCCGTAATCGTCAGCATAACCACTAAAGCCGCTAAAACAGCCCAAGGATTGCCCAAAGCAAAGATGAAGTCTAAAACATATCCCAAAACAGCTAACTGTAGGATTGTTCTACCGGTAGCGATCGCCAAATTTAACTCTAATCCCAATCTTTCCCAAGCAGATATCCCAACAGCGATCACCATCAATCCTACAGCGATCGCTAAATCTACCAAATCTAACTTGATTAAATCTTGCATGGGTTTTTTCTTAGGGGTGTAGGGGTGTAGGGGTATAGGGGTATAGGGGTATAGGGGTGTAGGGGTGTAGGGAGAGAAAAATACAATATCCAATGCCCCATGCCCAATGCCCCATGCCCAATGCCCCATTCCCAATGCCCCATGCCCAAAATAGTCAGTTTACAAACAGGCACTCATAATTTACCACTGTTCCACGTTTTACCCATAGAATTATTCCGGTAATAACTCTTGATTAATACGTATCTCAGGCGACAGTCTTGAAAAGCTTTTTTAAGAAGAAATTCTATTAGCAAGAATTGACAGTCGAGATGTATTCTTTGTATCTTCAGACTAAAATTAAAACTTATGATCCAGAGCATAAATTCTGTACCTGCTTTTGATATCAAGCAGCAATACACTGCCCTAGAAGCCGAAGTTAGTGCGGCTGTTGTCGAGGTTCTAGCTTCTGGACGCTATATTGGCGGCCCTTCAGTAGAAGGTTTTGAACAGCAGTTTGCTAGCTATCATGGTGTAAGCGATTGCGTCGCCTGTAACTCTGGTACTGATGCGTTATATTTAGCACTTCGCGCCTTAGAGATTGGTGCAGGTGATGAAGTCATTACCACCGCTTTTACATTTGTCGCTACAGTAGAAGTAATTATTGCTGTCGGTGCAAAGCCAGTTTTTGTAGATATAGATGCGACAACATTTAATCTAAATTTACAGCAAGTTGCAGCAGCGATTACACCCCAAACTAAAGCGATTATCCCAGTGCATTTATTTGGACAGCCTGTGGATATGACAGAATTAATGGCGATCGCACAATCTCATAATATCGCTGTGATTGAAGATTGCGCTCAATCTACAGGTGCAATGTGGGATGGGAAAAAAGTCGGTAGTATAGGACATTTTGGTTGCTTTAGTTTCTACCCTACCAAAAACTTAGGGGCTTGCGGGGATGGTGGCGCAGTTACCACCAATGATCCAGAGTTGGCGGCTAAGGTAAGGATTATTAAAGAGCATGGACAAAAAAACCGCTATCAATATGATGAAATTGGCGTAAATAGTCGTTTAGATGCTATACAAGCGGTAATATTGCAGATTAAGCTGCGTTATCTCGATAAATGGAATCAACAACGTCAGGCGATCGCAACCTATTATCAACAATTTCTCAGTCAAATTCCTGGTATTATTGCACCTCAAGCCTTAGCAGGTGGTGTGAGTGTGTGGAATCAATATACTGTCCGCGTGTTAGGTGAGGGACAAAACCAAACTACAGCTACACACCGCGAAGCAGTACGCAACCAACTGCAAGAAAAAGGAGTAGGTTCAATGGTTTATTATCCCTATCCTTTACACTTACAGCCAGCCTATCAACATCTTGGTTATCAGCCAGGACAATTACCAGTCACAGAGCAAATTTGTCATGAAGTTTTATCTTTACCCATGTTTCCTGAACTGACAACCCAACAGCAAGACAAAGTAATTTATGCTTTGAAAGATATTATGTCTTAGGGCATGGGGACTGGGGATTGGGGACTGGGGACTGGGGATTGGGGACTGGGGACTGGGGATTGGGGACTGGGGATTGGGGATTGGGGAGTGGAGAATTGCATAATTCACCACTCCTGAGTCAAAAGTCAAAAGTCAACAGTCAATAGTTAACAGTCAACAGTTAATCTAGTATTAGCCAAAGCTTCCACTAAACCGCGTACAGCAGCAATCATGGCGACTTCGCTGTTGAGTTGATTGATAGCAGAACCGACACCGACACCAGCCGCACCAGCTGCGATCGCTAATGGTGCGGTAACGTTAGAAATACCAGACGCACACAATACGGGTACTGAAACAGCACGAGAAATTTCATAGGCTGCGGCTAAGGTGGGAGCAGCTTTTTCAATTAATCCCAAGCTTCCAGAGTGAGATGGCTGGCTGCTAGTACCGCCTTCGGTTTGGATAATATCTGCACCAGCTTTCACTAATTCTTCAGCTAGTTGTACTTGTTGGTCTAGTTCTAGGATATGGGGAACAGTGACAGATAGGGTAATTTCTGGTAATACAGCACGGGTTTGATGTGTGAGTGCTAATACTTCCTCGGCTTCAAATCTGCGTCCTTGGGCGTAAAAACTATCAAAGTTACCGATTTCAATTAAATCTGCCCCCGCAGCGACGGCTGAAACAAATTTTTCTGGTTCTACGGCAGAAACGCAAACAGGTAAGTTAATTAATTTTTTGGCTAGCTGTACTAAAACAGGATCAGCTGCAATATCTACAAAAGTTGCACCACCAAGTTCAGCTGCTTTGACAACGGCTGCGACATGATCAGGGTCAAAGTTGTTCAAACCGCTAATCACTTTCAGAACACGGCGGTTAGTAAATGCACTTTGCAGTGTAGAAGGCATTGCCATAGTTGTAATCTTGAAGCTACGAAAATAACGTCTATTTTACCCCTACTCTCACGATGACAGGACTATTTTCTTGTGAAAATCAGTAAAAAGTTACTCATATTTATAGTAGTAGCGGGACTCTGTGCTACTAGCTCAGGGAATAATGTGTGACTTAAGATACAATTTGCTGTGAATATTCCGCGAATCACAATATAAGTATTCAATCTTTACGGGAGTAAAACTCATCACAACATATAGTAAGTTCTATGATAATTTCTTAGAAATTGCCTGTTGATTTTTATAGTATTGATTAATTCACATTCAAGAAACTAGATGATTATTCTGGGATTTCAATAACCTTGTCTTAACCTATATTTCTAATCATTAATAAAGCTATTTTCCGTAGTATCACAGAAGTTTTTAGTATAATTAAGACTTAGAATTTATGTTGTCTAAATAAAACAATTATAGTTGCAGAAAATTAAAATCATGAGACGACGGCATTTAATTAAGTC
>JBODRP010000211.1:0-9780 GCA_050633005.1 Trichormus sp.
CCACCGGCTTTTTACCAACACTCCCCAACTTACAGGCAGCAGTAGATTCCATTCCCGCAGGTGAGCAATGGTTAGTGATGTGTTGGAATGGCGACGTGATGGCTTTGGCAGCTTGGGCAATTACAATGGGAGGTCATGTTGGCATTGGACTGGGTGATGATCCCTATGTCCGTTTTGGACAGCCCCACAACGGCAATTTAGTAGAAAAAGTTGTGAATATGGCGCATACCCTGGGGCGGGAAGTTGCCACCCCGGCACAGGCGAGGGAGATCCTGAAGATGTCGCCGCGAGTTTCTGGGAAGAAAGAACTGGCGGTAATTCGTAATTCGTAATTCGTAGTTGTGGGCATGAAACAAAAGATTAAACGTGCTTTTTTAGACACTGATGATGGACAGATTCTTTATCGCATCGGTGGTGAGGGTGAATCTCTGTTGTTGCTGCACATGAACCCCCGCAGTAGTGATGAATATCGGGAACTGATGCCTATTTTGGCTGAACACAGGCGAGTCATTGCAATGGATTTCATGGGGTTTGGTGATTCTGATAAACCACCGAGAATGTATACTATTGCTGACTACGCAAAAACAGTGATCGCACTTTTAGATGAGCTAGGTATAGAAAAAACTAGTATTCTCGGTAATCATACAGGTGCTTTCGTGGCGGGAGAAATAGCCGCAAGTTATAGCGATCGCGTTGATAAACTGATTTTAGGTAACGTCGCCGGTTTCGGTGAAGGAGGACAAGCCGAGCTATTTAAAAGATTTGAGGAAGGTTTTCACATCCAAGCAGATGGCAAACATCTCATGGAAAGATGGTTAGCCCGTTCTCGATATGTCGGCTCTCCTGAATTAAATCACCGTTGGGTTTTAGATGACTTAAAATGTTTTGGTCATCCTTTATACGCAGTTTGGGCTGTAGGCAATTACTGTCTAGATGCACCAGAAAGATTTCGTGCTATTAAGTGTCCAACTTTAATTATTTGGGGACTGGATGATATGAAAGAATTTGAGAGACTAAGTTTAGCAAAATTTAGCGATCGCTATTTTCTTTCACAAGCAATTCCTCATGCTCAAGTAGTTGAATTTGAACAGGGAACAATTTGTATGATGAATCAAATACCTGAACAAGTATCTCAGGTAGTAATTGATTTTCTTAAAAATTGAATTAGAGGCTATTTATAAAGTAGTAGTAGGGTGCGTTCAAGCAACGCGTAACGCACCGTATAATAGCGGTGCGTTACGGCTAAATATCAATCTCTCACACGATCAAATTCTGACACAGCCGTAACACACCCTACTGAATTACTGAATTACGTAGCTTGCTTCTCCCTTTGCGAGTATTACGAATTACGTTAGCGTTCGCGTAGCGTCTCGGAGAGAAGCGGGACGTTCGCGCAGCGTCTCGGAGAGAAGTCCATTACGAATTACGAATTACGAATTACGAATTAAATAATGAAACTTCTGCTTCTAACTGGCTGCAACATTCCCGCACTAAACGCAAGCCTTCATCCCTTGATAATTCCGCAGTTGCTGGGGTAAATTTTTGCAAAATCTCTGTTTCTATACTTTGATAATTATCTAAGTCTGCTCTCAATTTGGCTAAATATTGCGTATTTTCCCCCCCATCTGTAATGGCAAACTCTAATACAGAATCAACGTAAGCTTTAACTTGCGGATTTTTCACTCCTTCTGTTGCCGCAGCATACAATAATTCACCATTTAAATATTCAAAAGCGGGAACATAAAGGTAATTTTCACTCAGTTCAAAAGTATGCACAGCCTTTGTAGGTTTAACTTGTAGTTGTTCATTCCTGACTCGATGGGCAGCTTTTTCTAGGAGAGCAATCATAGCTATAATCACCGAGGGGAAATTACTATCAATACATCTTACTTCCACAGTACCAAGCTTGTTGAGTCTAACGGGATTCCAGGCTGACTTGAGTAAACTACCACCAGCTTCTAAAAACAGGTGACGCTCAATGCCGGCTTGATCTAATGCCTCTAACCAAGCATAATAACGGGCAAATTGCTGCTCTACTAAACTTTCCACACTCTCAGCGTAGGGCATAAGTCCGCCCACGGGTTGCAAATGGGTATAGACTCCCTCCCAACCAAAGGTTTCACTGCCTCGATAACGAATGGTGTGGGCAGCTAGTCCAACGGCTTGTCCTTCGTAAAAGGGACACGCCCGTGCTAGGGAAATTAATGCTGAGTCTAAAGCCGTCGCCAAATTATAGATATTGAGTAATTCTTCTCGCTCTGTTGGTGTTGAGTTATAGGAGACTGCTACACGAGGATCAATTACTCCTGGCGGTACTTCTAAATGTATGTGTGTCCCTGTACATTTGCCAGCGTGTAGAAACCTCTCATAGCCTACAGTCCGAGCTTGGATATGATAATTTGGCTTGTCACGCATGACGGGCATAATATGCAGTGGGTAGCTTGACAAAGGATAGAGGCGCAAACCCATTTTTTGACCGGCAGCGATCGCTAATTTCAGATTTTTAATATATAGTTGTGCTAATTCTGTACCTCTATAGGCTGGCGGTGTATTAATCTCCACCATACACTTGACGAACTCAGGCACAAAGTAATTAGGGTTAACGTTTTCAGTGGCGGCTAGGTGGTGACAACTCTCTAAAAACTCATCTGCACGGGAACTAATTTCACCGGCTTCATCTACTAAAAAAAACTCTTGTTCTAAACCTAAGCGACGTTTTAAGACAACCATTTTTTTTAATTCGTAATTCGTAAGTTTTTCAGGAAGTAATCAGTGAGAACTTTCAAGCAGATGAAATGACGAGACTTTCAACCATTCCTAAACCCCCATACCCTAAAACCACTATTTTTGGGTCTAAGTGTCAAAAACCTGCCCTCGAAAGTCTACGCCCCTACACTCCAACCTGAAAAAATTTTCTAGCCCAATTGGCCAAATTGGCAACTCTTATGAAAAGATTCAGCTAAACTAGAAGCAAATCTAGCAACTACGCAGCAATATAGTGTACGCTTTACGACAAGAACAGGGAAAAGCTCAATTTACTACAGCCCCCAGAAGCCAGTCTCCTTTGATTGATCCTGCCGTAATCAGAGCTGCGGGGCAAATCTACTACACTCATTGTGAAGTACATCCTGAAATAGCTGGTCAGCCTTCAGGAGTAGCTATCAATCGGGTAACTCATCGCGGTAAAGTCATATTTACTAATCAACCAGTTCTTTTACCTCAAGAATGTTTTGTACCCTTGAGCCAAATTGAATCACATATGTATTAGTTATTTGTCAACAGTCAACAGTCAACAGTCAAAATTAACTTACTCTCGACAAAAAGAGAAAGATAAACGACAACTGACTCAAGACTCGTGACAAATAACTAACTATATGGATACTTTGATGGTAGCCCTGGCGAGTGTGATTGTTTTCGCCTTGGGTGCATCTATTGGCAGTTTTATTAATGTTGTAGTTTATCGATTACCTGCGGGATTATCAATTCTTTGGCCGCCTTCCCGTTGTCCCCATTGCTTAAACCAGCTAAAAGCTTATGATAATGTGCCTGTGCTGGGTTGGGTGTGGTTAAAAGGTCGGTGTCGTTATTGTAAAAGCCAGATTTCTCTCCGTTACCCAGTGGTAGAAGCGGTAACAGGAATAATATTTCTCCTCATATTTTTTATATTTCATGTCTCAATCCAAACAATCGGATACTGGGTTTTTTGTAGTTGGTTATTAGCCTTATCCCTGATTGATTTAGATACGATGACGTTACCCAACCCCCTCACTAAGTCCGGGTTGGTGTTGGGCATTATTTTTCAGGTGGTAGTGGGATATATAACTGAACCCAGCATTGCCGGGGTAGTCAAACATTTAATGATGGGGATAGTGGGGGCTGTATTAGGGTTATGGTTATTTGATGCGATCGCCATTCTCGGTATTTTCCTACAAAAAGAAGCAATGGGAGCAGGAGATGCCAAACTAGCAGCCATGATGGGAGCGTGGCTAGGTTGGAAGCATTTACTGTTAGCAGGATTTATCGCTTGCAGTCTAGGCGCAATAGTAGGAATTAGTGCCATTTTATTATCAAAACGCAAATGGGGACAAAAAATCCCCTTCGGCCCCTTCCTAGCCTCCGGCGCATTCCTCACCCTCTTCGGCGGCGAAGCTGTCTTATCAGCTTACCTAAAATTGTTTATTTATTAGAGAACAGGGTTGAGGAAACAGAATCTTGAATTTTGAATTTTGAATTTTGAATTTTGAATTGGTCTTACCAACTAAATTTTCCCCGACTGTAGCCTTGATTACCCCATTTACCCTTGACATTTTGGTAATATCAGCTTGTGACTAGTATCACCCTCTAATTGAGAAGTACCTGTTGGTAAATGCTGAATGCTCATCAACTGGCAACACACATTGCAATCTTGGGGGCAATACTTCAAGCTGGGGGTTGAGGACAAGCATCCTGTTGGGGGGTTGGTATGATAACGTCTTTAATTTTGCCGATACATTTACAACATCACATGAAACAAAGACTTGTATTGGCATCAGTATTTTCGTTAAGCTGGCAACCAAAGATGCAAATTTAGGTCTGAATTGCTTAGAAGCGTAATTTGGCGATGTAGTCAACAGTGAAAGGTTAATAATCAATAGTCCATAAAATTACTCAAGACTAATGATAATTTAATTATCCTGACTGCTTGACTTATTTTCGACCTCGTACCCACTTGAATAAGATAAAAATGGCAAACAACGAAGAATCACGCGGTTTAAAGTCTCTATTTGACTGGTTTGCAAATCGCCGTAAATCAGGAGCAACCAACCCCGAACGCCAAGAGCGTGAGATTGCTGACGGGCTATGGCATAAATGCCCTAAATGTGGTGTGTTGACCTATACTAAAGACCTTTTAGCTAATCAAATGGTCTGCGTTGAATGCGGACATCATAATCGGGTAGATACTGATGAGCGTATCCGTCAATTGATAGATCAAAACACTTGGCAGCCAATCGATGAAAATCTCCGCCCGACAGATCCTTTGCAATTCCGCGATCGCAAAGCCTACAGCGATCGCCTGCGGGAAATGGAAGATAAACTAGGGCTACTCGACGCAGTTAAAACCGGTTTAGGGCAAATCAACGGTTTACCCGTCGGGCTAGCCGTGATGGATTTCCGCTTCATGGGCGGTAGCATGGGTTCTGTTGTGGGTGAAAAAATTACCCGCCTCATTGAACAAGCCACCCAACGACGTTACCCAGTCGTCATTGTTTGCACCTCTGGGGGAGCGAGAATGCAAGAAGGTATGCTCTCTCTGATGCAGATGGCGAAAATTTCCGCCGCCTTAGAACGTCACCGCGATGCCAGATTGCTCTATATTCCTGTATTAACCAATCCCACCACAGGCGGCGTAACAGCTAGCTTTGCCATGTTGGGAGACATTATTTTAGCAGAACCTAAAGCCACCATCGGTTTCGCCGGTCGCCGAGTGATTGAGCAAACCTTAAGAGAAAAATTACCAGATGATTTCCAAACAGCCGAAGACTTGCTCAAGCATGGCTTCGTTGATGAAATCGTACCCCGTACCCAATTAAAGAACACCCTAGGCAAACTCATCGCCTTACATCAACCCGTTCCCACAGCCCCCCCTATGGTGCTGTGGGAAACGATGACTCTTAGTACCACAGCTGCCGAGTGAGTGGAGGAGCAGGGGGCAGGGAGCAGGGGGCAGGGGGCAGGCGGCAGGCGGCAGGGGGCAGGGAGACAAGGGAGACAAGGGAGACAAGGGAGAGATTTTTACCCCAATGCCCAATGCCCAATGACGGCAGTTGCTACAAGTCGGGAAACCCGCCCATCGCACCGCCTCCCCAATGCCCAATGCCCAATGACCAATGCCCAATGCCCAATTCCCAATGCCCAATTCCCAATTCCCAATTCCCAATTGATCACTCTTTGATAAAAACTAACGGAATCAACGCTACTAGGCGCAACATACCAGAGAGGGCAAATAGTCCCAATAAACCGCCATGTTGAGCGAATTGGGCAATGAAGCTACCAATAGTTGTGCCTAAAGCACCACTAAAACCAGCCACAGCAGATGCGATCGCAAAATAAAGTGACTGGTTTTTTATTGGGGCAATTTCTAGTTGTATATTATTGTTACACAAGTCAATAGCTGCCCATGTACCACCAGTTAAAATATGCAGCAGTGGCAACCATAACCACAAGCCGAAGTTATTAATATCTATCCCTAGCCATAAAAATGGTGTTACTCCTACTAAAACACCAATAAAAATTAAAATTAAACGATTGCCGATTTTGTCTGCTAACTTGCCCCAAAATATCATCAGCAGCATATTCGCTCCCGCTTGCAAGCTAGCATAAAGCGTCACCCAGCTAACATTTAAATGCAGTGTATCGAGCATATACAAGTTAAAAAATGGCGCGCTCAGATGCACAGAGAGCATCCACAAGGCAGAATAAAACAGGAAAATCAAAAAGTTAGAGTTTTTCCAGATATTCTCTGTAGTATCTACGGGTGGGGATGTTGTTGTCGGTAGAGATTTTTCAGATTGCTGCTGAGGAACCTGAACAATAGAATTTTGAACTTTAGGATTAATATCTAGTTTGAAATACTGACATCCTATACTGAGGATACCAAAGATAATACTAATGAATAGCACCACACCATAACCTTGGAGAGTGCCGCCATACCAATGGGAAATCAACAACCCCGCTAAAGGTACACAGACTAAATTAGTCAGACTAGATGCACTATTGCGTATACCAAAATACCTGCCCCGCAACTGTCGGGGAACAATCATCGCCAACCAACTCAACCAAGACGCGCTTCCCAGTCCGCCTAACAGATGGCTAGCTAAGACAATAAACAGAGTCAGTATTTCTAATTGTAGGGAGTCCACCCATCCCCAACTAAAAGCCACAACCCCTATTAATAAAATCAGCCACAGCAGTCTACCAATTCCAAACGTCCACAGAGAATATTGAAATCGGCTGGTAGTGCGTTCTGATAAGTAAGCACCCAAAGGTTGAACTAGATTTACCAGCATAGGAATTGAAGAAATCATCCCAAATATCACTGGACTAGCATCTAATTCCACCAAAAAATTACTTAATAAAATCCCGCTAGTCGCCAGGGAAAATACAGCCGCAAAAACCGCATCCGTAGTTGAGGCTCTTAAACTAGTGCGAATCCCATTTTTTTGAAATCGGGTGCTAGATGTCGAGCTAGGAGGAGTGAGAGGAGTTGGAAGTTGAGAAATCTGGGGAAGTTCCAGAACCAGAGATGAAGCTGTTTCAACTTGAACCGAATCCATAGATATTATTTATGGGTAACGCACCCTAGCGTGAGTTCAGCTTCAGGCATTTAGTATGCACTCGGAAGCTTTGGTGATAATTTTCGATATTTTACGAATTAATATGACGGAAAGTAGTACCCCATCAGAAATATCTTCCTCCGTGACGGCAGCAACTATCAAGCGGGTGGAGGAAGGGGTGGCAGCTGCGAGCGATCGCACTATTCGCCAGATGATAGCTAATACTCTATCTGGACTAGAATCTATTCAGGAAGAAAATTTTCCACCGAGAATCAATTCTGAGATAAGGCGGTTTGTATTGCGATCGCTCATTCATTGTGTGTTTCGGGTGAAAGTGGAAAACTCCGAAAACATCCCAGACAAACCAGCCATCCTAGCAATTAATCATCTCCACCATATTGATCCTTTGTTGCTGTTGGCAGAACTTCCTCCCCAACCGTATTACTACATTCTGGGAGATGCCCGCACCTTATATAACAAATGCTGGAAACGTTTAATTCTAGGTATTGCAGGGGGTGTAATTCCTCTAGCAAGGATCTGGAAAGAAGAACTCGCAGTCATGGCAGCTGCGAAAGCAGGCAGGGAAGACCTAGTTAAATTAGCACAAGTTATTGAAGAAAATGTACCCACCGGGGGAGATATACAGACACTCCGCCAAATAGACCGGATTATTTTAGCAATTTTAGCTCACGGAGATAGCTTAATTCTGTTTCCTGAAGGCAGATTAGGAAACAGTGAAGGTCAGCTACATTTACCTTTGAAGCGAGGAACTGTAATTTACGCTTTACGTGCTGGTGTGCCGATAGTACCAATCGCCTTAATCGGTACGCAAGATTTGTATTGGGGAAAAGAATTAACAGTCCGTTTTGGTGAACCACTCAATTTTCAGCTAACAGCTAGACCAAAACGCCAAGAAGTAGAAACGGCTGTAGAAACTTTACAAAATAGTATGTTGTCTTTGTTACCTACTGATTATCAAGAGCCTGGTGGCTTAAAACTATTTCGTCATTTGCTCAATCATATGTTGTGGTGAACAATGTTATTCATGCACAATTTAAATATGTTTATGTAAATCTAAAAACTGTTTTAGTTTTTATTTTTAAGTATTTTCACTAATTAATAATGAGTGACAGCAAGATAAAATCAGATGAATTATGATAAAAATTTTTACCTTCGTCTCAGTAATAAATCAGGGTAAAAATCTTTTAATGTTATGTTGGGTGAGATGAGGCAAAAATTTTATCTTGTTCTAGGTATAAGAAGTAATGAGATTTACTAATAAAACAGATAGTTTTGCCCCCAATTTAGAGCCAGAAAATTTATTACATCAAATCACCAACCGCATCAGGCGATCGCTAGAATTGCCAGAAATCTTAACCGCTACAGTTGTAGAGATGCGGGATTTTTTAGGTACAGATCGAGTAATGGTGTATCGTTTTGATCCTGATGGTAGCGGCGAAGTTATTGCTGAATCTCGTAATGAACAGGGTTTACCATCTCTATTGGGTTTACATTTTCCCGCAGGTGATATTCCCCAAGAAGCCAAAAAGATGTTTGTCTTGGCAAAACAACGCACAATTGTAGATGTGGTGAATGGCAAAATTGGACTATCGCCATTAAAATTACCAACCCAAACACAAACGCAGTTAAATCAAAATATCTATTATCGCCAAGTAGATCCATGTCATTTAGAATACTTACAGGCGATGGGTGTGCAGTCTTCCTTAGTTGTGCCAATTTTATTATCAGACCTGCAACAACCATCTACACAGCCAGAACTATGGGGATTGTTGGTATCACACCACAGTCAAGCCCGTAGTATTTTAGTAGAAGAACTGAAATTAGTTCAGCAAATTAGTGATCAAGTAGCAATTGCGATCGCTCAAAGTAACCTCTTGGCTGAAACTCGCGCTCAACAACGACGAGAAGCCATGATTAATCATGTCAATACACTTTTACATCAGCAACCACATATAGAATTACAAGTAGCTTTAGAAGCGACTGTCAATATTTTAAGCGGCACAGGTGGCAGACTTTATCTGAGTAAAACCCAGCAGTTATATAGCTGTGGTGAACAACCCCATTTTAAATGTGAATCAGGAATCAGTTTCATTGAACAGCATCCTCTTTGGCAATGTTGGCTGAATGAATCCAAACTGGGTGATATTTGGGCTATTTGTGACCTTTATCAAGAAACACATTTAAAAGTTATAGCATTTGCCTTTGAGTCTACTAATATTCGGGGAATGTTGGTCATACCTCTGCATTATCGCCAACGTTTGATCGGAGTCATGACGATTTTCCGCCCGGAATGGGAGACAAAAATTTTATGGGCTGGACGATGTGAGAATAATCAACGCCAACAACTACCAAAACTTTCCTTTGAGGCTTGGTGTGAAGAAAGAACAGGACAAGCACCAGAGTGGAGCGGAGCAGACATTTCTCTAGCGCAAAGATTTGCCGTTGA
>JBODRP010000212.1:0-9752 GCA_050633005.1 Trichormus sp.
TATTCATACAGTTTTGGTGTCATCATCGGTGAACCAAATTCAATGAGTAATAAGTCAGAAGTAATAAGTAATAAGTAATGGGTATTTACTCATTACTCATTACTTATTACTCATTACTTAAATAAGGAAAGGATTGTGCATGAATTTTTCACCCCTGAAAAGGTACAGCGTCAACAGCCTGCCCCCTGCCCCCTGCCCCCTACCTCCTGCCCCCTGTGATTATCAAAGGCTAATTGGGCAATTTAAGTATAGTTTTCTACTTATGCTGATTTTCACAGGTATGAAACCTTTAGCAAAAAATGACTCAATTTCACTAAAATCTCAACCTAGACAGCAATCATCACGGAATTTTCTCATTCGATTTATTGTTGGCGGTACAACTCTCATTGTCAGTATTTCTGCTTATTTTAGCTATTTAGCTGCCCGTAATATGGCACTAGCAGATATACAAAAGAATGCTTTTCTGGAAGTACAAACAGGAGTTGATCAAATAGAGGCGTGGTTAAGTGTTCGCAAAGTCGAGGTAAAAACTTTAGCAAATACTCCAGCTGTACGCTCTTTAGATTGGGCTGTGGCAGAACCTTATTTAAAGACTGAAGTTGAGAGAATCAAAGAATTTTTCTTATTCCAAATGTCAATTGCGGATGGTTCTTACTACACTACAAAGTCAGGACGCTCAAACAAAAATGTTAAGGATAGAGAATACTTTCAACAGGGAATAGCAGGAAAAAGTAGTATTTCTGATCCTTTTATTAGCCGTTCTACAGGAATACCTTTGATTGCGATCGCTACTCCAATTCTGTCAACTTCCAATTCACCCATAGGAGTGTTTCACGGTAGCGTCAAAGTTGATCATATTACAAAGGTGATCAATTCTCTCACCTACGGTAAAAATAGCTATGCTTTCGCCCTCAATTCCCAAGGGGAGGCGATTGTTCATCCTGACTCGACTTTAATGTCAACTATCGAAAAACCTGCCCCCAGTCTGCTGAAAATTAATGACCATAGTTTACAAGCGATCGCCCGGCGCATGGTTAACAAACAGCAGGGAATTGAGTTAATGACAATTGACGGTAAACAAAAATATATTGCTTATATACCATTAAAGGCTACAAATTGGTCTGTGGCTTTGGTGATTCCCCGCGAAAATATTGAGTCTCGGCTGCAATTTCTAGATTTAATTGCGTTTATTGTTGGCGGATTAACTATCACCATGATTACTGTTTTGTGGCGAGTACAAGCTTTTGAACAGGCACAACTGAAAAAGTCTAAAGAGGCGGCTGATTTAGCTAACCATGCCAAAAGCGAATTTTTAGCTAACATGAGTCATGAACTGAGAACGCCTTTAAATGGTATTTTGGGTTGCGCGCAAATTTTGCAACGTTCCTCAAAGTTACCTGAGCAAGAACAGCATCACATCAATATTATTGAACAATGTGGTTCGCATCTTTTGATTTTAATTAATGACATCTTGGATCTTGCCAAAATTGAAGCTAAGAAACTAGAAATTTATCCTGAAGATGTGCATTTTCCATCTTTTATACAAGGTATTGCCGAAATTTGCCAAATTCGTGCTGCACAAAAAGATATTTTGTTTATCTATGAACCTGCCAATAATCTACCTTCATGGGTGCATATTGATGCCAAAAGGTTACGTCAAGTACTGTTAAATCTACTCGGTAATGGGATTAAATTTACTGATCACGGCCAAGTTAAGCTAAAAGTTGAGACAATTGAGGAATCCTCTCATCAAAAACCAGTCAAACACCGTATTCGTTACTGTATAGAAGATACAGGTATTGGCATCACTGACGCAGAATTAAGCAAAATTTTCTTACCTTTTGAACAGGTAGGTGAAAAAAAGCGTCAGACGGAAGGGACTGGGCTGGGTTTAGCTATTACTCGTCAGTTAGTGCAGATGATGGGGAGTGATATCCATGTCACAAGTCAGGTAGGAAAAGGTAGCACTTTTTGGTTTGAATTGGAGATGGTGGCTACCAATGAATGGTTACAGTCAATGATGACTACCTCAGCCAGAAAAATCATTGGTTTTGAGGGAAATACCCGCACAATTTTGATAGTAGACGATCGCTGGGAAAATCGTACAGTCTTGAATGATTTATTGCAACCGTTGGGTTTTGAAATCATGGAAGCTGTCAATGGTCAAGATGGTTTAGAACAAGCGATCGCTATTTCACCAGACTTAATTATTACAGATTTACTCATGCCAGAAATGGATGGGTTTACATTAATTCAAAACCTACGACAAATACCTCAGTTTGAGAATCTCAAAATTATTGTTTCTTCCGCTAGTGTTTTTGAATCTGACCAACATCGCAGCTTGGCAGTAGGTGGTGATGACTTCCTCAGTAAACCCATACAAGCAGATGAATTATTGCGTCAATTAGAACGTCATTTAAATTTAGTCTGGATTTATCAACCTTCTGAGTCTGAAACTATAGTAACTCAAAACAATAGTCCATCAGGACAATTAATTACTCCTCCACCAGAAGTATTACAAGAACTGATGGCATTAGCGAAAAAGGGTAACTTTAACGCCATTATCAAGTGTGCAGATAAACTAGAGGCAGAAGATAGAAACTTTGTTACTTTCGCTCATCAACTTAGACAACTAGCCAGACAATTTGACGAGGATGCAATCCTTGATTTTTTGACACAATATGAGGTAGAAATGGCATGAGAGCGACTGTACCCAACCAAAATTATTTTAGCGATCGCGCACCAATCAAAGGCATAATTTTAGCTGTTGATGATAATCCCAACAATTTACAAGTATTATCGAGTTTTTTAGATCACTCTAGTTTTGAAGTTTGGGCAGCGCGCAGTGGTGAAAAAGCCTTACAAAGATTAGAAAATGATTTATTACCCGATTTAATTTTGTTAGATATAATGATGCCGGGTATGGACGGTTTTGAAACTTGTCAACGTCTTAAAAGTGACCAGCGTTTTTGTGATATTCCCGTCATGTTCATGACTGCACTGTCAGAAACCGCCGATAAAGTCAAAGGATTTCAACTAGGAGCAGTAGATTATATTACCAAACCTTTTCAGCATGAAGAAGTATTGGTGAGAATAGAACACCAGCTAAAATTGCGCCATTTAACAGCAAGTTTAATCGCCAAAAATGCTGAACTGCAAAAAACTCAAACTCAACTCATTCAAACCGAAAAAATTGCTAGTTTAGGTCAAATGGCAGCCGGAATTGCCCATGAAGTGAATAACCCCATCAACTTTATTGCAGGTAACTTAAATTTTGTACAACAGTATGTACAAGAAGTAGTGAATTTACTAAATCTGTATCAACAGCATTTTCCCCATCCACCTGCTGAAATTCAAAAGGCAATTAATCAAACTGATTTAACCTATTTATTAGATGATTTATCTAATGTGATCAAATCAATGCGCCTAGGTACAGAGCGCGTTCAAGAAATTGTCTCCTCATTAAACAAATTTTCTCGACACAGAGAAACAGGTAAGAAACTAGCTAACCTCCACGAAGCAATAGAAAATACACTCCTAATTCTCGGACATCGACTCAAAGGAAATTCCAATCGTCCTGCCATTGAAATTGTGAAAAACTATGGTAATTTACCCTTGATTGAATGCTATCCCGGTGAAATTAGCCAGGTATTTATGAATTTAATCACCAATGCCATTGATGCTATTGAAGAAACACAAAAAAATCAAAATTATTATGAAATTGCTGAAAATCCTGGGGTAATCCACATCACAACTGAGCTAATGGGAGAGCAAGTTATTTGCAAAATCGCTGACAATGGTGCAGGAATTAGTGAAGAAATCCAAAGTCAAATATTTAATGCTTTCTACACAACTAAACCCATCGGTAAAGGCACTGGTTTAGGTCTATCAATAGCTTATCAAATTGTTACCGTTAATCATCAAGGTAAAATATCATGTCATTCCCAACCAGGCGCAGGTCTAGAGTTTATAATTGAATTACCTATAAAGTACAACTTAGACAGCAAATGACTTTTACCCCTGTCACCTGTCACCTGTCACCTATCACCTAACTAAAGTGGTGTTACCCAATAGCTAATTCCCGTTTCCACTTTATTTATTAAGCCTAAACTAGATAAATCTGACTCAGTTAAACCTAAATAAGTCCAGTGTGGCACATCATTAACAACAGTTTGAAACCAGCCATATTCATTGAGAGTCTGTCTTTGCTTTTCATTAGATATTCGCAAATCAATTGCTAATCCCCAAAGATGTTGTGATGTTCCTGGGGGTGCAACGGTACTCAAAATTGCGGTTTCTTTTCCTTGTCTGACTTGATCTAAGGTATTTTGGTTAGCATACTTATACCAGAATCTTAAATTCGTGGCATAAGTGCGGGTACAATCACCAGAACCATAGCCAGATTTCAAAGGAATATTTTCTTGCAGACGAGCTTGATTTAAAGCTGCGGCGGCTGTGGCTTGTAAATAACAATCATTTGTACCTTCGACTTTCACCATTGTTAAAGAATTTTGGAAAGCTTGGGTTTCCTGCTCATTATTTAGCAGCACTGTTGGCGGTAATTTAGCTATTTTGTTGTGATTAATGAAAGCTGCGCCGTAGGCTTTGAGCAAAATATATTCATAAGTACCCGTCTGGGGAACGGGAGATAAATGATTGGCGATCGCACTTAAAAAACGTTCTTTATCTGTCTGCGGAATGCTAGAGTTAGGTGTGGGTAATATTGGTGCTGACTCGATAGGAACACAGGATACAGAACTTACTGTATTACAGGCATTTGATATTTGTACATGGGTTTGAGGATGATTAATCCTGTTGCTAGCAACTACTGTACAAAGTATCAATACAAAGAGGATAATAAAAACTGCTTTTCTCACAAAAAAATCCATTATCAGCAATCACTGGATAATTTTAGCTTTAATCATATTACAAAATTCTATAAAGGTTTGAAAGCTAGGTAAATGACCAGTATCGTTTTGCACTCTGTTTAATAACTCTTGCAAATAATATAATTTGACTACATCACCTGGATTGCTTTTAGAATAACTAATATTTTTGGCTTTAAATAATTCTTTTAAATAAGCATAATGAAACTTAGCGTGAGTGGAAAAGTTTGTATAATTACCCATCAATTCAGGACAATTAATTGATACATCATAATAACGTGTATATGTTAACAGTGGGTGATCACTGGGATTTTTTGTATAAATCCTTTTATTGCCTAAACACCATGTTTCAAAACAACGATTCTGGATAATAATCACAATTTGGGCATTTATTAATTTACAATTTTGAGGATTTAAAAAATCATGGATTTCTTGTTTTCTATAATGAACTCTTACTTCATCTGCATATAAACAAATTACAAGATAACTATAATTTCCATTGGTGTTAATATCTGCGATCGCATTAGGGAGATGATCATAAATTATAGAGGGATACCCGTTGGCACTGAATAAGTAATAGTTATTTTTAACGACATCATTATAATTTTGAACACGCTGGAGTTCTGGTAAAAGATGTGCCAACCAGGCCGGATACACTTTTCTTTCAGTGCTTTTACCTTCTACAAGAAAGTAGATATTCATTTACGCAGTAATCCCTTCTCTATATTCCTCTAAATTAATTAATTGCATAAATGCTTGATGTCTAGATTGACCCAGGTTAAAATCTTGAGCATCTCTAGCAGTTACTACGCCACCTTTGCGAGTCACAATCTTCCAATGTTCCATACTCACGTTATTAATAATATATGGATGATGACTCGTAATTATAAATTGTAATTCTCTTTGTTCAGATAGTAAATCACCTAAAACATCAATACAGTTAATTCCTAAACTATTCTCAAATTCATCAATTAAAATTACCGTCTCTTCAGCAGAAAGATAAAGTTCACTAATATGTAATAAAGTCTTCAGCATTCCTGAAGATATACGTTCTTGACTTATCCAATCATTAACACCTTTTTCTTTGATTTTTATTACAGGATATTCAGATAGAATATTAGGCAATTCTTCATCATCATCTGGTTCCATTTTTACATCTTCAACCTGCGAAAATATATTTATGAAATGCTCCTTTATTTCTTTAAAAATATTTTGATATTGGTTATAAACTAGAGCTAGTTTAATTTGAGTCGGCAAATTGCTATCTTTAATATTTTCCAAAGATGAATATTGCCCATTTAACTTCTTACTCTTAAATAAAGATATAATAAAATTATTTATAGAAATACCTATTTCTCCTGACTGATCACTATAAATTACCTTACTAAAGCCTCTTTTTACGGGAGCAATATATTCTTCTTCACTTAGTAAATCTACGGCACTTTTAAATGGTGATAGTTTTGGTAATTTAGTGTTGTTAAATATTATTCCTTCTTTAGTTCTATCGATAATAATTTTATTGTCAATGTATAAAATTTCTCTTATTAATATAAAGTTCTTGTTTTTTTTGTCTAAATCTTCATCCTCTTTGTCTTCAAGAAAAGCAAATTTATCTATTTTCTTTGTTTCAAACTCTCCCATCCATCTGTAATGATAACCTTCAGATGTAAATTTTACATCCCATTCAACACCATTTAATGAAGCACCTCTAGCTATTTTTCGCAAGTTCATGATAGATTTAAGTATTTGTGTTTTACCAACACCAGATACACCTACTAAAAGATTAAATTGAGAAAAAATAATCGATTCAAAATGCCATTCTAGTTCATGATCATAATAGGTTAGTTCATTTATTTTCATATTTATCCTTAATTAAATATATAGAAATTTAGCCAGAATAAAATTCTATGTCTATTTTAACTGCATTATGTGATTATTCAAAAATATATGATTGGTGTTTTTGAGCTACTTATTTACATAACGATTGAAATACAAACACATACATCAATACAATCACTGAATTAAGTTAACATTAGTAGTAATTCTCAATTTGCTAATCCTGTACGTATGACCATGCACAATTCCGTTGCCAAAGACGCTTTTGATGTCATCGTTGTCGGTGCAGGTCACTCCGGTTGCGAAGCAGCTCTTGCTACTGCCCGCCTCGGTTGTCGTACCCTGCTGTTGACACTAAATTTAGATAAAATCGCTTGGCAACCCTGTAACCCGGCTGTGGGTGGCCCTGCTAAATCCCAATTAACCCATGAAGTAGATGCTTTAGGTGGGGAAATTGGTAAAATGGCAGACCGTACTTACCTACAAAAGCGCATCCTCAACTCTTCACGGGGGCCTGCTGTCTGGGCATTGCGCGCCCAAACTGACAAGCGGGAATATGCCGCAGTCATGAAAAATATTGTGGAAAACCAAGATAACTTGAGCATCCGGGAAGGGATGGTGACAGACTTGGTGTTGGGTGCGAATGATGAGGTAATAGGCGTAGAAACTTACTTTGGCGTTGCTTTTGAATGTAAAGCCGTCATTTTAACTACCGGTACATTCCTCGGTGGCAAGATTTGGGTAGGGAACAAGTCAATGGCGGCCGGACGCGCCGGAGAATTTGCGGCGGAAGGTTTAACTCAAACTTTGAATCGTCTTGGCTTTGAAACCGGTAGACTCAAGACTGGTACACCTGCACGGGTAGACAAGCGGTCAGTAGACTATAGCAAAATGCAACTCCAGCCAGGGGATGCGGAAGTGCGCTGGTTTAGTTTTGACCCCCAAGCATGGGTGGAACGGGAACAAATGCCTTGTTATATGACCCGTACCACCGCCGAAACCCATCGGTTAATTCGGGAAAACTTGCATTTATCCCCCGTTTACGGTGGTTGGGTGGAAGCTAAAGGGCCGCGTTACTGCCCCAGTATTGAAGATAAGATTGTGCGCTTTGCCGATAAAGAAAGCCATCAAATCTTTATTGAACCGGAAGGACGAGATATCCCCGAACTCTACATCCAGGGGTTTTCCACAGGGTTGCCAGAAAATTTGCAACTGCAAATGTTACGTAGTCTCCCTGGGTTAGAAAACTGCGTCATGCTACGGCCAGCCTATGCGGTGGAATACGATTATTTGCCTGCTACCCAGTGCTACCCCACAATGATGACGAAAAAAATTGCGGGGTTATTCTGTGCGGGACAGATTAACGGCACAACAGGCTATGAAGAAGCCGCCGCCCAAGGACTGGTGGCGGGAATTAATGCGGCGCGGTTTGTGCGTGGTCAAGAAATGATTATTTTCCCCCGTGAGCAAAGTTACATCGGTACATTGTTAGATGACCTGTGTACCAAGGATTTACGCGAACCTTACCGGATGTTAACTAGCCGTTCTGAGTATCGTTTGTTGCTGCGCTCTGATAATGCTGACCAACGCTTAACACCTCTAGGACGGGAAATAGGCTTAATTGACGATCGCCGTTGGCAATTATTCTCTAACAAACAAGCACAAATTACGGCAGAAAAAGAACGCCTGTACGCCACCAGAGTCAAAGAACATGATCAAATAGGAAAAGCGATCGCTGCTGATACCCAACAAGCCATCAAAGGTTCAATTACCCTCGCTGACTTGTTGCGTCGTCCCGGATTTCATTATGTAGACCTGAACAAATATGGACTAGGCAACCCTGAACTCACCCAAGCGGAAACAGAAGGGGCAGAAATTGACATTAAATACTCTGGTTATTTGGCTAGACAACAAAGCCAAATCGAACAGATTGCCCGTCAAGCTAACCGCCCATTACCACCGGATTTAGACTACACAAAAATTGACACTCTTTCTAAGGAAGCACGGGAAAAACTCACGCAAGTCAAACCCCTCACCATCGGTCAAGCAGCGCGCATTGGTGGGGTAAATCCGGCGGATGTCAACGCCTTACTAATTTTTTTAGAATTGCGTCAATCCCAACAGCCATCAGGGTTTGCGGCTTTATCTTAACTTCATCTTTATTAAGGGTGAGTATAGTAGAAAGTGGGATGGGTATGATAGATGACAACAATCCAGCCCTGGCATCATCAACGATCCCCAATCTGGAGTTGAATTTCATACACTAAACAATCACTCGTCCGTTTTGGACAGGAGATTGGATGTTTTGAAAATCCTGATACCCAGGTAAAAGGGGCGGTGTTGCCCCATCCTGGCAACTACCACCCAAACTTTGCTTATGTTAAGAGAAGCTAGCACCCATCTGATAATTCCAGAGCCAGCAGAAGACCTGATTGTTAACGAGCCGTGGTCAATAGAATTTTATGCTGATGGCTTAATGGATGAACTATTTGCCAGTATTGACGAAATACTTGATGTCAATTTTGATTATCGGCAACCACTGCGTCAAGTAGCTGCATCTGGGCGGGACTGGTCATATAACTCTCAGCCCAGAACCTTAGAATATGACCATGTGCAAACCGTAGAAATTCCCCAGATTGTTTTACCCAATACAGCCAAACGTCCTGTACAGACTGTTGCAGCCATTAGCAACAAGCAAGTGAGTTCCGTTGTCATCGATCAACCCCAGATTAAACCCATCACTCAAGTTACTCAAACAGCTAAACAAACCTTGGGTAAACTCCTGATTACAGGTACAACTATCGGAGTAGCGATCGCAGGTGTATTATATATAGTCCAATCTGGGGTGTTAGTGCTTCTGACTTCTCAACCCACCCAACCTACTGTTTATGTAGCTCACACACAATTACCAGCAAAACCAGATGTACAGACTGAGTTAGTTAATTACATGATGGGAGCATTAGCCATCATCGATAAAAACGATAGCATAACCCAACGTACAGCCCGTTCCCCAATAGCTAATCGAGTAAT
>JBODRP010000213.1:0-9743 GCA_050633005.1 Trichormus sp.
GCCATTATTGCTCAACGAGCAGTAGAAGCAGGGCTATTAGTTGCCAATCCCTGCTTAACTATTCTTCTACGTCATCTACACCGCTATAATATTCGCAACAACACCTTAGATAAAAAGTCCCGCTCCTATTGGGATGAAAAAGATTACTTGAAGTTGGGTATAGGTGCTTACTGCGCTCCGCCTGCAACACTTGAATCTCCTGTGATTTGCTCCAAGAAATCATTTCGGTATATCTTGATGAGTATGATAGGACGTTGGTTACTGCCAATTTACAGGTCAAAACCAGTCCAGAAGCAAGTTTCATATATGAAAAAAATGATTAGAGCTTGAAACTCTGTTACAGATTTGCATAAAAAAGCCGAACATGAAAGGGTGTAGGTTTAGGGAGCAAGGATTTACCCTGACAGGTGTAGGTTTTTTACGGTGTGTACCAAAAACCTTGGTTTTGGGGTTTTGGGGTTTTGGGGTGTAGGGGTATAGGGGTTAGTAAAACGATGATTCTTTCGTTAGTCTGAGAGTCATTACTCACTGCTTGGCAAAAAACCTACACTTGTGAGAAGGATTTACCCCCTGCTCCCCTGCTCCCCTACTCTCCTGCTCCCCTACTCCCCTGCTCAATACCTTTTCACTCCACCCTAGCGCGCAAAGCCGGATAGGGGAATAACGCTTGGAATCCCGCCTGGCGTTCATTAAAGGATTCTGAAGAATAGTTCCACATGCTACCGTAATAGAAGAAGGCTACCCCTAATCCCCGTTCTTGGGTAACTCGTACCTGAGACTTAATTTGTTGTATAGAAACTGGGTTATTACGTAAACCAGTCATAATCCCAATGGCAGTGGGAATCTTTTCTCGTGCTTCTTGAATTTCGGGACGGGATATATTAGCAATAAAATTTTGCAGGTTGGGACGGTAAATTTGCACAATTAACTCATCCACAAGATTTTGCCGTAACCAAGTTAGCCAATCTTGCAGTTGAAACTTGTAAGCAAAATCATAGTAATTGGGAGCAACAGAAAAAATAGCATTGGGTTTTCTGGCTTTGACAGCTTGGTGTAGTTGAGTCATGAAGGCTGTAATTTTATCAGCTCTCCACTTCACCCATGCTCTGTCCTGGGGGTTGGCTGGGGGAGGATTTTTAGTTTCTTTGGTGTAGAGAGAAACTGTATATCGATCATAGCCAAATTCATGGGGCAAACTCATGTGATCATCAAACTGAATGCCATCAACATCGTAGTTGGTGACGACTTCTAAGACGAGATCACTAATAAACTTCTGGACTTCGGGGTGGAAAGGATTAAGCCATACAACTTCTCCAGCCGCACTCATAGAGGTTTTGCTACCATTGCGTTTTTGTGTTAGCCACTGTGGATGGTTTAAGGCCAATTCTGAAGTTGGGGGGGCCATAAATCCAAACTCAAACCAAGCAGTTGCTAACAAACCCCGACGATGGGCTTGGTTAACCACGTCTGCTAAGATATCGTGTCCATCTGAGCCTCGAAACACAAAGGGTTGAATATTGGCTCGTTGGGCGACAGCACTGGGATACATGACGTAGCCAGAGTTCCACACCACAGGGTAAACCGTATTAAAGTTCATCTCCCGTAGTTTGTTCATCGACTCTTGGACTTTGCGCCGATCTTTGAGGATGTTAAAGTCATTGTTCGTCATCCAGACTCCACGAATTTCTTGCCGTGGAAGTTGGGCAATAACAGGGGTGAAATTACTCACCAACAACACTGTCACAAATGATAGTAAAACCAACAAGGGAGATATCCTCTTGAGCAGTCTGTGGCGCGGCCAACCTTGGCTCAAGGAAATAGATTTGAGCAATTGAAATGATGCGTCAGCTACCCAGACGCACCATGATTTGGTGTGGTGAAGGAGTTTACTAGCCATACAGTTGAAATACTTTGATGGTTGCTAAAAGATGAGTTGAGTAGTAATTATTTTTCAGTACGGCGTATCGAATTTCCGCATCAGATCAACTGACGTATACTTAACACAGTGAGTATAGTTGACGCAATCAGTCTGAATTAGTGCTTTATGGACTTTTAAAGGCAATAACCATGATTTGTTGACTTTAATTGGGATAATGACTGAAAAAACAATAGTAATAATACTTGAATTAAATGTAATATCAAAAACTTTTAATGAAAAAGAGAAAAATTGAGAGAAAATTATTAGCGATCGCTTTATATACCCTTGATATGATTTATTTTCGGCTATAGAGGGACAGAAAATTATTCCATAGCAAAAACGACAAAACACAGAAACAAATCTTCATGTTTCCGTGTTTTGGCTGTATTGAATTTTAGATATGTGTGGGTTTCGTGGTACGGTGTTAGGCTATTATTCTGCTATCTGAGGTTCGAGACTGTGGGGACTGATGGTAGAGAGTGCAGCATTGGGTAATTGACAAGCAATCATGGTTTTAACGTGTTCCATCTCATCATCTCGAATAGCTACAAACACATCATAGAGATTATCAATTTGTGGGCGACGTTCGGCGGGAGTGTGGGCTGTTTGAAACTCGTCAAACATATATAAGTCGCCATCACGATAGTAGAGTTTAGCTACCTCTGGTGCAGGTTGGGCTTTCAATTCAGTTTCGTGAGAGGTGAGAAACTTATCATAGCTATTGTAGGCGTGCTTTTCGACCAATTCCATGAAATTGTATGCAGCACCGGGGGTGATAATATACAACGCCGTAATAATCCAGTAATAAATTAAAGCAGTTGTTCTAGCTAAAAAGCGATCGCCCCAAAAACCAGCACCCCCTAAATGTTCCATAATGAGCAGGTGATGTAATTCATTCCAAGATTCAGCAAAGTGAACCTTGAGCCAGTCTGCCTTACGCCATAAACCTAGAGTTTCGTAGAGGTGTAGCACCGATAGATAAGAAAAATAAGGTACTCGTGCTACGGTTTCTAAAACATAAAAGCGAGGGTAAGGGCGATCGCGGTAAATTGTATTAATAACAAAAACTAAAATACCCACAAGCAAACGAATCATAGTTATTCTCCATCCAGCATCAATCAGGTGAATCAGCCTAAAATCTGTGATTTATCGCTTTCACCGTGAAAGTAGTTATAACCAGAAAATTTGAGGAACTTGTGAGGAATGATACTTAGTATTGGGAAATGTTGATATGAATGGGGGTTGGGGGCAGGGGGCAAGGGGAGACAAGGGAGACAAGGAAGACAAGGGAGATAAGGAAGACAAGGGAGATAAGGGAGATAAGGGAGATAAGGCGATAGACTGTAACCTGTAACCTCATCACCTGTCACCTTATGAGTAATCAACTTCAAGACTATAATCCTAGCGGCGTAGGGGAAATTAACGGTAATCTTTTGGGTTTACCTTATGATTATGAGTCTGCTAACTTAATTGTTTTTGCCGTACCTTGGGAAGTTACTGTTTCCTATGGTGCAGGTACAGCCAACGCCCCACAGCGTATTCTTGATGCTTCCATTCAACTGGATTTATTCGACTTCGACAACCCCGATGGCTGGAAACAAGGCATTTTTCTAGTAGAAATACCCCAAGATATTTTAGATAAAAATAATTACTATCGTAACTTAGCAGGACAAATTATTGAACGATTAGCAACAGGTAAAGCATTAACAGATACACCAGATTTAACACCACTTTTAACAGAAATTAATCAGGCTTCTCAACAAGTCAACCAATGGCTATTTACACAGTCTCAATCTGCAATAAATCAGGGTAAGCGTGTTGCTGTAATTGGTGGTGATCATAGTTCACCGTTGGGTTATTTCCAAGCATTAGCAGACAAATATCCTAATTTTGGGATTCTGCACATTGACGCACACGCAGATTTACGGGATGCCTATGAAGGATTTGAATTTTCCCATGCTTCCATTATGTTTAATGCGCTAAAAATCCCACAGATTTCTAAATTAGTCCAGGTGGGTTTGCGTGATATTTGCCATGATGAAGTAGAAATTATTAACCAATCAAATCATCGAATTATGGCATATTATGATCAGGCTATTCAACAGAAGTTATATTCAGGAACAACCTGGGTAGAATTATGCCAAGAAATTATTAGCCACTTGCCAGAATATGTTCACATTAGCTTTGATGTAGATGGTTTAGATCCTAAACTTTGCCCAAATACTGGTACTCCTGTACCTGGGGGTTTGGAATTACAGCAAAGTTTTTGTTTATTCCGAGAATTGGTGAAGAGTGGCAGAAAAATTATTGGTTTTGATGTGTGCGAAGTTGGTGATGGGGAATGGGATGGTAATGTGGGGGCGCGAATTGTTTACAAACTCGCTAATTTCATGGATTTATCGCAGAAATGAATAACAGCCATAAGGGCATGGGGCATGGGAAATAACATACCAAGCACAAACCTTTGATCTCCTGACTGAGTAAAATTTGCAGTGGGAAAAGTTATTTTTCGCGTTCTTGAAGTAACAAGTAATAAGTCATGGGTATTTACTCATTACTCATTACTCATTACTCATTACTCATTACTCATTACTCATTACTCAAGAAAAGTAGGGGCTGGTACTTTATAAAAAAACCTTGAGCGATCGCTGCTAAATTTCTACATCGCGTTATCATCGGATCTTGTGGCTTTGGCGTGCGTAAATCCTAGCATCTATCCTATGACCGTTTCTGACTCTCACATCCAGCCGACAAACTCCCCTGCTGCTACTACGCCCCATACCGATACGGGCAAGGTAGACCGCAGTAAGCTAAGTAAGATGTATCAGCACTATGTTGAGGTAAAAGATAAGTATCCTCATGCGCTGTTGCTATATCGGGTGGGAGATTTTTTTGAAACTTTTTTCCAAGATGCGGTGACGGTGGCGCGAGAATTGGAATTAGTTTTGACTAGTAAGCACGGCGGTGAAATTGGGCGTGTGGCTATGACTGGTGTGCCTCACCACGCTTGGGAACGCTACACAACCCAACTGGTAGAAAAAGGCTATGCTGTAGTCATTTGCGATCAAGTGGAAGACTCTTCTGAGGCAGTGGGTTTGGTGCGTCGGG
Organism: Trichormus sp.; assembly: GCA_050633005.1. Lineage (GTDB taxonomy): Bacteria > Cyanobacteriota > Cyanobacteriia > Cyanobacteriales > Nostocaceae > Trichormus. The sequence goes on from JBODRP010000213.1 coordinate 5,027, forward strand.
AGGTAACGCGCATCCTCACCCCTGGGACGCTATTAGAAGAAGGAATGTTAAAATCAAGTCGCAATAATTACTTGGCGGCTGTGGTAATTGCGGGGAATCATTGGGGTTTAGCTTATGCCGATATCTCTACGGGGGAATTTGTCACTACCCAAGATAGTGATTTAGAACATCTCACCCAAGAACTGATGCGCTTACAGCCTTCAGAGGTGTTAGTCCCAACAAACGCCCCAGATTTGGGTACATTGCTGCGTCCGGGGGAAAGTTCGCCCCATTTACCAGAATGTTTACCACCATCATTTTGTTACAGTTTGCGATCGCAAGTCCCCTTTTCCCAAGGTGAAGCTAGAAGTAAATTATTGCAGACATTCAAAGTGCGATCGCTCGAAGGTTTGGGTTGTGATCACCTACCTTTGGCAGTGCGGGCGGCTGGTGGGTTATTAGAATATGTGGAAGATACCCAAAAAGAAAACCGCATTTCCCTACAAAGACTCAGAACCTACACCATCACCGATTATTTAATCGTTGATCACCAAACCCGCCGCAATTTAGAAATTACTCAAACCGTCCGTGATGGGACTTTTCACGGTTCGCTGCTTTGGGCTTTAGATAGAACTAGCACCGCAATGGGTAGTCGGTCTTTACGGCGATGGTTACTACAACCATTACTAGATATTAAAGGCATTCGCGCCCGGCAAGATACCATTCAAGAACTAGCCGAAAATACCCCTCTGCGTCAGGATTTACGGCAATTATTACGGCAGATTTACGACTTAGAACGGCTGACAGGTAGAACAAGTTCCGGCAGTGCCAACGCCAGAGATTTAGTAGCTTTGGCTGATTCTCTCTCCCGTTTACCAGAATTAGCCAACTTAGTAGCTGAAGCGAGTTCACCCTTTCTGAAAGCATTGCAAAAAGTACCACCGATTTTGGCAGAATTAGCCCAAAAGATTCACGCCCATATTGTAGAATCACCACCCATACATCTCACCGAAGGAGGCTTAATTCGTCCTGGGGTAAACACCCAGTTAGATGAAAGAAAAGCAACAGTAGAAGCAGACCAACAATGGATTGCTAATTTAGAAGTAGAGGAAAGAGCCAAAATAGGTATTCCCACCCTCAAGGTAGGATTTAATAAAACCTTTGGTTACTACATTAGTATTTCCCGCGCGAAAGCTGACCAAGTACCCAATAATTACATCCGTAAGCAAACCCTCACCAACGAAGAAAGATATATCACCCCAGAACTCAAAGAACGGGAAGCCAGAATTTTGACAGCTAGGGAAGATTTAAATCAGTTGGAGTATGAGGTGTTTGTTGTTCTTAGGGAAGAAGTAGCACAACAAGCCGAAGTCATTCGCAACCTTTCCCGCGCCGTAGCGGCTGCTGATGTATTGTGTGGTTTAGCAGAGTTGGCAGTACACCAAGGTTATTGTCGTCCCGAAATCATACCCGGCCGAGAAATCCAAATTATCGCAGGTCGTCACCCAGTGGTAGAACAGTCCTTACCTGCGGGCTTTTTCGTCCCCAACTCCACAGCATTAGGGAGTACTACAGAAAATCATACTCCACTCCCTGACCTGATCATTTTGACAGGGCCGAACGCCAGTGGTAAAAGTTGCTATCTGCGTCAAGTGGGACTAATTCAATTAATGGCGCAAATTGGTAGTTTTGTGCCAGCTACATCAGCAACATTGGGAGTATGCGATCGCATTTTCACCCGTGTGGGTGCAGTTGATGACCTGGCTACAGGTCAATCTACCTTTATGGTAGAAATGAACGAAACAGCCAATATTCTCAACCACGCCACACCAAGATCCCTGGTATTATTAGATGAAATTGGGCGGGGTACAGCTACCTTTGATGGTCTTTCCATTGCTTGGGCGGTGGCGGAATATTTAGCCACAGAAATCAAAGCGCGGACAATTTTTGCAACTCATTATCATGAATTAAATGAATTAGCGGGAATGTTACCCAACGTCGCTAATTATCAAGTGACAGTCAAAGAATTACCAGATCAAATCATATTTTTACATCAAGTTCAACCAGGAGGCGCGGATAAATCCTACGGCATTGAAGCCGGAAGGCTAGCTGGTTTACCGTCGGTAGTCATTAAACGAGCAAAACAAGTCATGGGGCAAATTGAGAAACACAGTAAAATTGCGATCGGATTGAAAAATTTAGAGGATGTTTAAGGTTCAATGATGCCACCACTATGAGCCACAATTTTTATAAGTAAGTAACAACTCAAGTAGAATCACATATGGATATCAAAAATGGTTTCATAGGCACTGTTGGCAATACCCCACTGATTCGGTTAAACAGCTTCTGTGAAGAAACAGGGTGTGAAATCCTTGGGAAAGCAGAATTTCTCAATCCTGGTGGTTCAGTGAAAGACCGTGCTGCACTCTATATCATCAAAGATGCAGAAGAAAAAGGTTTGCTCAAACCCGGTGGTACTGTGGTGGAAGGAACGGCTGGTAATACTGGCATTGGACTAGCGCATATTTGCAATGCCAAAGGCTACAAATGTCTGATTATCATTCCTAACACCCAGTCCCAAGAAAAAATCGATGCGCTTACAGCCTTGGGTGCAGAAGTGCGTCCTGTTCCGGCTGTACCCTACAAAGACCCCAATAACTACGTCAAGCTATCTGGTAGAATTGCGGCTGAGATGGATAACGCAATTTGGGCTAATCAATTTGATAATTTAGCTAACCGTCGCGCCCACTACGAAACTACAGGGACAGAAATCTGGGCGCAAACCGATGGTAAAGTGGACGGTTGGGTAGCGGCGACTGGTACAGGAGGAACATTTGCTGGTGTATCTATGTACCTCAAAGAAAAAAATCCCGCAATTAAATGCGTAGTTGCTGACCCAATGGGTAGCGGACTGTATAGCTACATCAAAACAGGCGAAATCAAGATAGAAGGCAATTCTATCACCGAAGGCATTGGTAATAGCCGCATCACAGCTAATATGGAAGGCGTACCAACTGATGATGCTATCCAAATTGACGACAAGGAAGCTTTACGGGTAGTGTATCAACTATTGCGGAAAGATGGTTTATTAATGGGTGGTTCGACGGGTATTAATGTAGCCGCAGCCGTAGCTTTAGGCAAGCAGTTAGGCCCCGGACATACCATTGTTACCATTTTATGTGATAGCGGTTCTCGGTATCAATCGCGGATATTTAACCGTGAATGGTTAGCATCAAAAGGATTGTCTGTAGATTAATTTTAGAGACGCGATTAATCGCGTCTTTACAAGATTGAATTGAATTTGGGCTAAATTTTTCCAGGGTGGGAATATTACCAATGAGCAATCTTACTCAAGAATTTAACTCCACTACCCCAAACCCAGCTTCTACTTCCAGATGTGTGAGAGTTTGCCAAAATCGCACCTGTAAAAAACAAGGTGCAAAGGAAGTATTAGCAGCTTTTGCAGCTTTACCTGTTGCTGATGTGGAGATAACTGCTAGCAGTTGTTTAGGACAGTGTGGTAACGGGCCAATGGTGTTAATCTTGCCGGAAATGGTTTGGTATAGCCGTGTTCAACCCCATGAAGTTCCTACATTAGTAGAAAAGCATTTAATAAATGGTCAAAGAGTTCAAAAGATGCTCTATTATCGGTTTCATCCCCAGGGATAAATCAGTTAACAGTGAGCAGTCAACAGTTATCAAGTTTTCCTTGCACTGATAACTGATAACTGATAACTGATAACTGTAAATGCACTATTTTTGACTGAAGCGAGGCATCCGATGAATATTCAGGAGCTGCGTCAATCCTTAAAAATGAAGTGGCTGAATTATTATGAGCAAAATCGCCCTTGGTTAGTCAAAATGAGAGTTTGGGCTGCCTATGATGGTTTACGTCGCCCTTCGTCTGGGTTCATCATAGCTACACTCTCGGTTTTAGAGCCAGATTTTGACCAAATTCTGGCGTTTGTGATGGAATTGAATAACAATCCCGATGAAATAGTTGCAGCTTTGGGTTTAAACTTTAATCCTGACCAAGAGTTAGGCTTAATTAAGTCCCGGATGGATTTGGCTGTCACTAAACTGGAAGAAGAATATCCAGAGGAAGAAGCAGTCACATCTGTAGCATTAACTGTTTATGATGCTGCTCCAGTGTCAGCTAAAGCACACAATTCCCCAAAAGTTGTAGTCATGCCCACATCTCAAAGAGCGATCGCACATACTGCAACTACTGGCAAAATGAATATTAATTCCAGTGTCCAGAAATCATTCGCTATCACCCTAGAAGTCCCGAAAAAAGACAAACCTTTAACATCCCTCGCCTTCACTACCGTCAAACCTCACAATGGTAAAGTTGTCAGTTCCCTAGAAATTACTACGGAAGTTCCCGGTAAACCAAAGACATTAATATTACCAAAACAGGTGTCGGAATCTTCCCAAAATCCGCAATATGCGCATAAACAAACACCCGAACCTGCTGACAAAGTTAATCCTAGAGCTAATACTAATGCCAGTAACCTGGCTTCTTGGGTGGATGAATTTTGTCTCGGTACTGGGTGGAACTCGGAAGAGGCGGTTTCTATGTAGGGGTGTAGGGGTGTAGGGGTGTAGGGGTGTAGGGGTGTAGGGGGAGACAAGGGAGACATACAGCACTTTTGAAGTAAGTGAGGTACACCAGGAGTAATCAGTAGTGAGTAATAAGTAATAAGTAAATTTCTTACTCATTACTCATTACTCATTA
>JBODRP010000214.1:0-9701 GCA_050633005.1 Trichormus sp.
CTTGACCTTAAGGTTTTGTTACATAGTTATAAATTTTCCCGCCGACTTACTTAGAAGCACAGAAGCTTTATACAAGTAATCTGGGAGAGCAAAAATCAGCAGTGTTGAATATTCCGTTTACTGTTTCTTTGGAGGATGCAGAGGGAAATAGGATTTATCAGCAAAAACATCAAGTTAATCAACAACAAGCAACTATTGAGGTTGTGACAGATAAACTTCCTACTTATGCGGCGGTTGATGGGGGTTATATTTTACCTTCTGCTGTCTTGCAGGATAATGTTAAGCGTCTGCGTGCTGATGTGAAACGTCAATAAAAAGCGATTAACTGATTAAGCGGTGAAATTCCCCGACAACTTTAGGGGAGTTTTCAACGCAGAGGAGCGCGGAGTTCACGCGGAGGGGCGCGGAGAATCCTTTGCGTCTTTGCGCCTTTGCGCGAAACAAAAATGATCTATAGGTAATAATTGCCAGTTTTGCTGTGCTAGTTCTAAAACCAGTTGATGATAGTTTAATAGGGTGTTGCGATGTCCGACGCTGATATAGGTGATTGATGTTTGTTGCAGTTGTTGATATAAACTGGCTTCGGTTTCTTCATCTAGCGCACTTGTTGACTCGTCTAAAATGGCGTATTTTGGTTGAATTAAGAGCAATCTGGCGAAGGCTAATCTTTGTTGTTCTCCTAATGATAATACTCTTGACCAATCAATTACAGAGTCTAAGCCTCCGTGACGTTGGGCTAAGTCGGGTAGGTGTACTTGTTGCAGGATTTTGAGGAGGATTTCGGGGGGAATGTTAGTTGCTGTTTGGGGATAGGTTAATTGTTGTCGCAAGCTTCCCCAGGTGATGTAGGGACGTTGAGGGAGAAATAACAAACTATCATTTGTTGGACGCTCAATTATGCCTTCTCCATTTAACCATAGTCCTGCGATCGCTCTCAATAATGATGTCTTTCCCACGCCACTTTCCCCAACAATGATTAATGATTCTCCTGGTTTGACACTCAGTGATATATCTTCAATTAAGTTGCCTCGTTGGGGAATTTCTAATGTTAAATTTTTAATATTAATCTCTGTATTTTCCGCGAGTTTAATTTTCCCTGGGGCTTTTATTTCTATTGCTTTTCCTAGTTCTGAGAGTCGCTCAATTCCGGCTGCTAATGTAGTGATTTGATTGAATTGAGTAATAATTAATCCCAGTGCTAGCCCGACTCGCTCAAAGGCTGCTTGGGATTGGGTGACTGCACCTATTTCTAATTCACGGGAGAAAATTCGGGGAGCTAAAATCAAAAAGGGTAGGATGAAGGTAAGGAACTGATACCCATTTTGAAAGACATTCAGCCGAAATTGCCAGGTAATTAAACGCTTGATATTGGCGAATACTTGAGTAAATCTTTGTTTGAGTTGTTGCGATTCCTGGGTTTGTCCGTTGTAAAATGCGATCGCCTCGGCATTTTCTCGCACTCTGACTAAACCATAGCGAAAATCTGCTTCTCGCTTGAGTTGTTCAAAGTTAATCCCGACTAATACTTTCCCAAATACTAATGTAGTTACCACTGAACCGAGAACAGCGTAACCCAGCAGCGAGTACATTAAGATGGGAGAAATCAGCCACAGCACGCCAATAAAACCTATCAACTGCACTACAGAATCAACGAAAATTACAAATAGTGCAATTAATCTTTGGGTAACATTTTTAATATCTTCTCCTAATCGTTGATCTGGGTTATCAACTTCAGAGTTAACTTGTAATTGATAAAAGGACTGTTGAGCAAAATATTGCTGGAGATAGTGAGATGTCAAGGATTTACGCCAATCGAGGCTGATTTGAGCTTGGAGATAGTTTTTCAGAGAAATAAATATAACGTTAATAATAACAACACCGCTAAAAAACCAAAATGTCTGGTAAAAGCGGTTAAAATTCTGTGCGGCTAAGGAAGAAGTAATTTCTCCTCGTTGGAGAATTTCAAAAATGATGAAATAACTACTTCCCAAAGACAAAATCACCAGTAGAATAAACTGGATGATCATAGTCTTACGTCCTTGATTTAACCAGTATGGTTGAATAAGTTGCCGCAATTGCTGCCAAATCATCGGATTTTCGCGCCTAAAACTTTAATACCAGAGGAATATCAATTTTCCGAGCATCTATTGTTCCTCTTTGAACGCGATTATCAAAGGTTAACTGAACGCAGGGTGAACCAGATTCAAATTGAACTACGCCATCTTGGGATAACAAAGCCAAAGGTTGAGTCAAATCATCACCACTCACCGCCGAAATCTCAATCCCTGTCATCTTTTTCAACCCCAAAGTATGAGACATCCATTGCTGTTGCAAATTAGGAAAGTTGCTTTTGAGTCTGGGTAGGGTAATCGCATCGGGAATGACAAAACACAGAGGCTCTGTTTGAGTAACTAAATTATCACTAGAAAAACTTAAGAATAATTCTGATCCTGCTGATGGAGAATAGCGAAAATCGTACTCGTCTAGAGTTTGTTTTTTGGGTGATTGCTGACGTAAAGCTAACCCAAAGGGAGAAATTTTCCGATCATAACGACGCGATCGCGCTAAAAAATCTATCCCTGTACGTACAGCGTAAATTTCCGCCGCAATTTCATCCTCAATCCAAATCAATTCTATATAAAAATTCTCAAAAAAAATAATATGGGAAGCTGTACCTCGCTCTGGCTGTTTCACGGAACTTGTAGCCACAGTTAGTCCCTGTTTAGCGAAGAAATCTAGCTCCGGTGCGCTCTCAACACAGATAAAAATATGGTCAACTTCTAACAACGAACTATTTACCGAAGGTAGCAACAGAGTTTTCATATAAGTTTAGATATAGAAAAGATTATTTCTGGGATTATTGATTTTTCTGTAATTTTTGGCGTAACTTGGCTATTTAAAGCTTTAATTTCTAATATTTACTGCCTTGCCATCACAGAAAACAAATTACGTTTAATTCCACTCTAGAAATAAGCTCCCCATAGCTCTGACCCTGAAACAAAATCCACTGCAACATTTTTAGCAACTACTAATTTTTTAAGAATTATTCTCAATAAATCAGTAAATAGGATACTTTGTCAAGTATCTTGAGTATTGGCGCAGTCAATATATATGTTGCTAGCAAGATTTGGACAAAATACATCAAAATATTTAAAATTCCGTAATCTTGCTTATAGGAGTTTAATCTTATTGCAGTTAGAATAGCCTCAGCTACTTGGGATATAACGCGTAGTCAGCATTCCCGGTCAAAGATGAAGTATTTATGCGTCTCAGTTCAACAATTGCCCATCTTCCAATACAATTAGATATATAGTGTATCTACTAGCATAGGGATTATACCTGTAACTTAGTAAAACAACATGATTCTTTGTCCGATCAGCGATCTCAGGTAGCTGAGTTTTTTGCTCAATGGATTTTAAAAAACCTTAACTATGATTGATTCCAAGCGTAAAAATTCACAAGAGAATATTGTCACCAGCTTTGATTACAGCATTCTCACTCCTGAGCAGCGATCGCTAGTTGAGCAACGCACCAGCGAGATTAGAGAACAGCTACGGCGCACAGCTCAAGATATTTGGGAAATTGGACAAAGTTTGGCAGAAGTACGCGCTCAATTGAAGCATGGCCAGTTTGAGACTTGGTTAAAAGCAGAATTTGGTTGGAGTCGGCGCACAGCCTATAATTTTATTAACGTCTACGAAACCTTTGGGAATCGTGCAAATCTTGCACAAATTGACATTGCTACCTCAGCTCTTTATCTTTTAGCTGCACCTTCGACACCCGAAAACTTGCGGGAACAGTACATAGAAGAAGCTAAAGCAGGTAAACGCATCACCCATAAAGAATTAGTCCAAACTATTAAGAATCAACAAGAAAAAGACCCAGAAAAACCAGAATTAACTCCCAATAGCCCATCGGAAGTCATCGCCATCATACCTAAATCTATAGACAAAAGCAATTCTGATAATGTTAATAAGTCTATAGTTGAAGTACCGATAACAGCGCAACAGATACCAGAAGCAATTCCCCAAGCCAGTAATGAAAAGTGGTTACGCTTAGGGAAACAGCACTTGATATTTCATGGTGACACAGCCTCAAGGGAGTTTTTTGCTAACATCCCTCCCATCGCTTTGGCAGTAGCTGTGACTGCGGATGATTGGGATCATGAGTGGTTAATTGAAGCCGCAACAACATTAATTGTTCTCGAACCTTCAGGTTTACAAGCCAATACTTTAGAGCAATTAATTACGATGTTTTCTCAGCCAGGAGAATTAGTAGTATTTCCTTGGTTGCCACAATCAGATATGATTGCGATCGCCCATCGTCTCCAGCGACGAGTTATAGCTGGTGATCCTTCTATAGAATTGTGTCAGCAAGCCGTTATTGCTTCGGGTTTGAGTGTGGAACAAATTTAAACCAATTCGCAATTCGCAATTCGCAATTCGCAATCCCCAATCCCCAGTCCCCAGTCCCCAGTCCCCAATCCCTTATTTCCTCAACTCCTCAACTCGATACTGATTCACACTCGTCAAGGGTACATCATCGCCGGATTTGAGTTTGGTGGTGACTGTTCCAGTTTGTTTGACGACGGCTGTGTATGTACCCCAATTATCCCCTTCTTTATTTGTATAGCTAATTGCCAACTTCACCCATGTAGCTTGCTCATTCCAGCGTTCTGCTAGAAGTTTGAGTTTGGGACAAGGAAGATGCTTGAAGATAGTTGTCAGGAGCTTTTTTTTCATATCTCCTGCATCTTGCGCTAAAATGCGTCCAGTTTTTTCATAGTTCAACCAGTCCCAACCCATCTGCATCCAAATTTCCCGTTCTGCAATTTGCTCAAACTTGCTCAAACCTGTCCAACCACGGTAAAAAGGACGTAGTTGAGCAACATCACCCCGTCGATGAATTAAACAATCTAAAGTATCCATCTCCAAATGTCCCCAAACTTGTCCGTAAGGGAAATCAATTAATGTCGGTGCAAATTGATGTCCGCCAAAATGATTGGTTTGCCACACGCGCAGGTTTTCTGTAGCATATTGTTGGCGGAGGTGTTGATAAAGAGGATAACCAAATCGTCCGCAAGCTCGATCATAGTTCGCGTGGGTACAAATGAGAATTTCTCGAATGTGTGCGGTTGGTTGCTGGTAATCAACAAAGCGGGTGAGTTGCTGCGGTTTAAATAATAAAGCTTCTGCGAGGGGTGCAAGTTGCTTGTGGGGAAGTAGATATTCTCTCTTAGTATATTGAGCAAATAATTTCTGCGGACGCTTGTAGTGAAAGACGCGGACGAGTTCTGGGTTAGTGTAGGTTTTATCGGGTGCGATCGCCAGTAATCTAGTTTTAAAATATCGTATAGGCTCAGATGCTAACTTCTCCACAACTTGCAGCAAAGCTTGGAATTGTGGTTTGGCTTCCCAAAGATTGCTTCTCCAAGGTTGGGGTACTTCCACCAGCAACCATTCATCAACTGTTCCTGCTGTACCAATGGGATCTTCTCGGTTAGCCTTGGAAACTACAGCACAGTAACGACAATCATCAGCTAATTTCTTCATTACGAATTACGAATTAGTAAGGGACTTCCAGAAAATAAACTATCCAAATCTATCGTGTTCAAAACAACTGTTTTTCCCCCTGCTCCCTGCCCCCTGCCCCCTTGCCATCAACGAGATAGTATATTTTTTTAATTGGAAGTCCCTAATTATTTGGTTACAGGTTGATTTTTGAGCCAATATACTGAAATACCTGCTGTCATACTATATAAACTCATCAAAATCAAAATCGAAACCTCATCAAAAGGAAACTCTACCCCCATACCTTCCCCTAACCAAAAAGTCCCCATTGCACTGAGCATAATTCCTGCACCCAGTTTGATTAACACTTCTGGCAGTTTCACCAAATATGGATGTAAAAAAACTACCATAACTAAAGATAATAATAAAGCTAACCCTGTACCTGCGATCGCCTCAGACCATGCACTCGTTGCTAAACCCAACGTCATCACAATCACAACGATTTCCAAGGCTTCCAACGCCACACTTTTAGTCATAATCAGGAAATTCAGTTTGCTAAAACCCACAGATTCCCCCTCTAAAACAATACCCTCTTTTTGGAGAACATCGTCACCAACCCAACCTGCACGCCTTCCTGTAGCGAGTCGGTGTACAGACTTCTGCACCCATCCCCAACCAAACCACAACAATAACCCGCCAATCAAAATTTGTAATGGTTGTAGTGGTAAGAATTGTAAGCCACTGCCGAGAGCGATCGCCACCGACAACACAGCTATTAACCCGACGATAGCACCCGAAACGGCTTCTTTAACATAACCAGAACTACCAACAGCATAGGCGATCGCTACCACCTCGAAAAACTCCACACTCGTACTACCAAGCGCAGCCAAGAAAATACTCCAATTCATCTTGTTACCTCATAAAATAAATTGAGATAAATTTGCAACTAATTGAGTCGGACTTGTGGTAAATTAATACAATACACCACAAAATCATCAGATTCATTTTCTCTACACAAAAAATAGGTTAATTCATCATGGAATGGATGGATGCTGTCTTCAGCTTTATAGAATATGTGCTGAAGGGAATGCTAATGTATGGCGTGTTTATTGTAATAGAAAGAGTGCGTCCAGCCGAACCAAATCAACCATTGCGTCATATTATTTTTAACTTAAAATGGTATGTTGTCTATATTTTGTTGGCATTTGGAATAAATACCCTTGGTTTAGCTACACTAGTGGAATTAACACATAATTGGCTAGGTGGAGCTTATATTAATTTCCCCGCACCTCGCAACTGGATAGAAACAATTATTGGCATAATTATTTATTTCTTAATAGTTGACTTCTTCTACTATTGGTTTCACCGCTTGCAGCACACCAATTCATTTTTATGGGGACAACATAAATTTCATCACAGTGAAGAATCCTTAAATGTCACCAGTTCTAGAAGAGTACATTGGTTAGAAGAACCCTTAGTTCTCTTCTTTATAGTTCTCCCCATGAACTTATTATTTAATATTCAGCCGATAGCAGCCGGATTTTTAGCATTTATAGAAATCTTGTGGCTACAATTCATTCACATGAATTTAAGGTTAGGATTTGGTGTGTTCTCAACCATAATTGTCAGTCCACAATTTCACAGAATCCATCACTCATTTCAACCGCAACATATTAATAAAAACTATGCAGTATTCTTCCCAATTTGGGACATAGTTTTTGGTTCTTATTGTCATCCCCAGCCAGGGGAGTTTCCAGCCACCGGACTAACAACTAAAGAAAACTATAATCATCTCTGGGAAGCTTCTATTTTACCTTTTAGAGAATGGTGGAAATTAATCAAAATCAACCGTAGTTGTAGGGTGCGTTAAAGCAACGCGTAACGCACCTTAATCATCTGGTGCGTTACGGCTAGTTTATAATCTTTCCAAACCTCAAATATTTACATTGCCGTAACACACCCTACTTCTCCTGATAACTATTGTGAACTACACCCAAATTAACAATCCTTGGCTCATCGTCCCTAAACCAAATCACCAAGCCAAACTCCGCTTATTTTGCTTACCCTATGCTGGAGGAGGAGCAGCAATTTTTAAAGCATGGCACAAAGAATTAAACCCCAAAATAGAAGTTTGTGCAGTGCAGTTACCAGGGAGAGAAAATAGATTATTAGAACCAGCTTTTAATCAACTACAACCTTTAATACAAGCACTTAGCCAAGCAATTCTACCAAATTTAAATCAGCCATTTGCTTTTTTTGGTCATAGTATGGGAGGGCTAATCTGTTTTGAATTAGCCCGTTACTTACGACGAATTTATAATTTAACTCCAGTACATTTATTTATCTCTGCTGCACGCGCGCCTCATATTCCTGATGCAGAGCCACCAATTCACAATTTACCACAATCAGAGTTTTTAGAAGAATTACGCCGATTTAATGGTACACCAAAAGAAATATTAGAAAATCAAGAACTAATGGAACTGATATCACCAACATTAAGGGCTGATTTCGCAGTTTTGGAAACTTACATCTACTCCAAATATCCTCCATTATCTTGTGCAATTACAGCCTTTGGGGGCATTACAGATCGAGAAGTTTTTCAAACAGAATTAGCCGCATGGCAAGAACATACAACTGGTAAATTTTCTCTGCAAATGCTCCCAGGAAATCATTTTTTTATTCATGAAAATCGCCTACAGTTATTAGAGTTACTGTCACAACACACAGCTTTGTATATCTAGAAGATGAGATTAATTTCCTATTCTTCCTTTCTTTTACCTTTTACCTTTCTCATATGCTATTGAAAATTATTCGCATAACCATTCTGACATCAGCTTTATTATTTACCCCAGCGATCGCCCAAGCTGCAACCTTAACAAATACTGCCGATAGAGACTTAAGACAACAGCTACAAACAGCCTTAGATCAAGCACGGGGAGACATCCCAGGTGCGGCTGTAGCAATTATCAGTCCGAAAGGAAATTGGTTTGGGGCGAGTGGGGTAGCAGACATAGCCACAGGTAGAGTATTACAATCGAGCGATCGCTTTGAAATTGGTAGTATTACGAAAACCTTTGTCGCTACAACTACACTGCAACTAGTAGAAGAAGGCATCCTTAATTTAGAAGATAAGCTAACAGACAGACTACCATCATCTGTAACTGATTGGATTCCCAACGCTAATCAAATTACCCTCCGCCAACTCCTCAACCATACAAGCGGCGTTCCTGATTATACAGATGTATTATTTAGATGGGCTGCCGTTAATCCAGGCGTATTTTTCAACAATTGGCAACCACAAGAATTAGTCAGCTTCATCGATGGCTTAGAAGCAAGTTTTCAACCTGGAGACTCTTGGCAATATTCCAACACCAACTATCTGCTGTTAGGCATGGTAGTAGAAGCTGCAACTAACAATAATATTGCCCAAGAAATCCGCGATCGCATCCTCGAACCTTTAGCCCTCAGCAACACCTTCTTTGCCGAAGAAGAAGCCATTCCCGGCGGTTACGTCAAAGGCTATTGGGACTTCGACCAAAATGGCACACTCAACGATATCTCCGTCGCTAATCTATCTTGGGCTTGGGCTACCGGCGCAATGGTTTCTAACACCAGCGATTTAGCCACCTTTATTCATGCTCTCATAGGTGGGAAACTACTAGAACCCGACACCCTCCAACAAATGCTCACCACCATCAGCCCCATCACCTCACCAAACTATACTACCTATGGTTTAGGCATCGGCACTCTAGAATCCCCCAATCGCTTTTGGTACATCCATCGCGGACAAACCCTAGGTTATCGTTCCAATATGTGGTATTCACCCACAGAAAACATCACCTATATCGAATTAATTAACGCCCGTTCAACCCGCAACTTAGTCGGTGCAACACTCACCACCCTCAGACGCTACGAACCCCCTGCACCAGTCCCCGAACCAGGAATGATCCTTAGTGTGCTGTTAGTAACAGTCGGTATGCTGACAGTTAAGCGGTAAGAGGGCAGGGTGTAAGGGTGTAGGAGAAGTAAATTCTCCCTTGTTTTCCTCATGCCCCATGCCCCATGCCCAATCCCCAATACCAAATTCGTGCAAAATTTGCACAAACTATTTATCTCTACGAAAATATATTGAGTTAAATAAGTAAGTCGGCGTGAAAAAACCAAACTATGTAAAGATAAGTAAATACGGAG